>NZ_CDWTMG010000091.1:0-16546 GCF_977945845.1 Frankia sp. CcMO1 | reverse complement strand
GGGACGTACTTCCCAAACAGGCCCTAATAGCCGTGCTCGCCCGCCGCGACGGATTTCCCTCCTCTTTCCGCATCCACAGACGCGACACAATCCTGACCGATCGCGGTCAGGAAACACCCACTGGCACCACTTCCGCCCCCACCGGGTGAGACCGGGACCCAGCCACGGCTTCGTTGCCAGCTGATCACATCACCAATCAAACCGACCTCTGAGCTCCGGCCCCGCCGGGTTGTCCATGGCCATGACCGCAGTCACGCCAGGTCCCGGGCCGCTGGCACCGCGCTCGCAGACTCCTGTGGGATCCGCGGTGGCACATCGGGCAGCAGGCTCCGGTAGGCATGACGGGGGGACGATCGTGACCGGAGTACCCCCATCAGCCATCGGCGGGCCGGGCCTTCCACCGTGTGATGCAGGACCGCGGCGAGGGCGAAGGACAGGGCGAAGTCGGCGAGGATGGCGAGCGCCGTCCCGGCCGCGGTGGTGGCGTCGACCCAGCCGAGTTCCCCGCTGATCGTGAGTGCGGCGGGGTGAACGAGATAGAAGGCGTAGGAGATCTCGCCGAAATAGACGAGTGGGCGGGAGCTGAACACCGGAATCCGGCGGCCGTCCGCCTCACGGGTGCCGGCCAGGAAGATGATGATGGCAAACGCCGGCAGTGTGAGCGTGTCGATGAATCCCTGTAGATGGCCGTAGCGGTAGCCCAGGAGTATCGAGACAACCAACCAGGCGTAAGCATCCGACGTTGCCACGGCGTTGCGCGGGCACCCTCACGAGCCAGCAACCCAAGGGCCACGCCAAGGACGAACTCGCCGAGCCGCACCGCCGGGTTCGCGTACGCGGCAAGATCGAATCGAGAGCCCGCGGCGCTCGCCACACATGACACGGCCGCGGCAGGGAGAACGAACAGGAGCGCGGTGCGGATGCGTTCGGGGTTGGTGCGGGTCGCGAACCTGCGGTACACGTATGGGAAGACCAGGTAGAAGAACGCCTCGCAGGACAACGACCACAGCACGGCACCACCCCAGCCGAAATAGATCGACTGGGTCGGGACCCAGGCCTGGACGAGGAGCAGACTCGGCAGGATGGCGAGGGGCTTCGAGCCGAAGTCCCCGAGTGTCTCCAGCGGCCACGCGATCGCGAGCCAGATCCAGATGGCGGCGAAGTACAGAGGATAGACCCGGGCGAACCGGCGCCAATAGAATTGCCCCACGGCGATCGGCCTGGCCGCCCAGGTGAGGACGAACCCCGACAGCACGAAGAAGAACGTGACGCCCACGTATCCGATGTTGCCTAGCACCGCGACCACAGGCAGAGTCCCTTGGACGTCTGCGTGGATGTGGCGGAGGAACACCAGAGTGGCGGCGACTCCCCGCAGGCCGGTCAACGTGGGCAGCTCCAGCCCGGCCTGAGACGGTGGGAGCTGCCGCGAGGGACGGAAGATCTCCTGCTGGGCAGATTCCGGCGAGGTCCTCCGGGTCAACGCGCCCCCTTGATCGTCAGCCATGCGTGCCGTCCCAGGCAAGGCCGCGGCGACACCTCGGAGAAACAAACACTAACGTAGGTGTTGAATTGTCTATCGAGCCCCGATCGGGTAAACATCGTGGCGTTGGCAGCCGGCTATCGGCCGGACCTGGGACCTGGCCGGCAGTCGCCGCACAGCGTTGTGAGGTCTAGCTCGTCTGCGGACGAGCTACGAACGAGTCCCTTGGTCCGGGTCCATGGGTGGGGCGTATCACGATCTCGGTGATACTCGCGCGGTCGGGAAGTGCCACTGCCCCGGTCACGGCGTCGGCGATGTCGTCGGGCGCGATGAGCAGGTCGGCATTCCACGCCCGCCCCTCGGCCTGGAAGATTTTTTGCTGCATGGGGGTCGCGGTGCGGCCCGGGAAGACCGTGCACACCCGCACCCCGGCAGCCGAGACCTCCGCCCGCAGGCTGTCGGCGATCGCCCGCAGGGCGTGCTTGGCCGCGGCGTACTGGCCGGCGCCGGCGCCGGCGGACAGGCCCTGGGTGGAGTTGATGAACACTACGTCGCCACCGGTCCGGATGAGGTCCGGGATCAGCATCTGGGTGAGCACATAGGGCGCGCGCACATTGACGTCCAGCTGTTCGTCGAGGTCGGCCAGCGGGGCGTCGGTGATCGCGCCGCGGTGGTAGGCCCCTGCCGAGTGCACCAGGATCTTCAGGTCCGTGGGCTGATCACGGACCATGTCGACCAGACAGCCGCGGTCCGCGGGATCGGTGATGTCCGCAGCCTGGTGGTGGATGGTCAGACCGACCTCGTCGGCTTCCTTGACCATCCTCGCCAGCACCTCCTGATCGCGACCGGTCGCGATGACAAGTGCGCCGGCCCGCGCCAACCGAAGGGCGACGGCGCGTCCGATCCCGCTGGAGGCACCGGTGACCAGCGCGCCGCGGCCGGCGAGCTGGGGCAGGTGGGCACATGGACTTCCGCCTGGCAGATGGTCGGCACAGGCGATAGCCAGGTTCTGCTTTGCCGTCACTGCTGGACGCTCCTCGGCAGAGTGGCGCAGGTCGCTAACCCGGACGAACGCGAACAGGTGGCCGCCGGGATCCCTGGACGGGCCCCGTCCGTCAGCGCGAACACGCGTCGATGCGAGTCGATCGCGGTCATCCGCGGCGAAGCAGCCACATCCCGCACAGCTGCGACAGTACCATTACGTAACGGTCGAGTATGCGTTGGCACCCAGGGGCGCGTCAGCTCTCCAATCCCCGCCGGGACGCCATCCCCGACGAACCAACTCTTACGTAACGGTAGAGTTTGACCTGGTGGACGCGGGGTGCCATGCGGGGTGCCATGACGAATCACATCGGGAGGGGCCGCAGAAATGATCAACAGAGGGGATGCCGGCGCTGGCGAAGGCGCCGCGGCTCTGCGGGAGCACGCACTGATCGCCGAGCTGACCACGGTGCCCAGGTAATGACGCAGGAGCGGCTGCAGCAGATCTTCCGGGAGATCTTCGGTGACGACGACCTCGTCATCACCGACGCCACGACCGCCGCCGACATACCCGGATGGGACTCGCTCGCGCACATCAACCTCATCTATGCTGTCGAACGCGAGTTCTCGATCCAGATCGCCGACGAACGGCTCGCGAGTTTCGCCACCGTCGGTGACCTGCGCGAGCACATCGAGGAGCTCAGCGGTGTCCACTGAGACCGACAGCAGCGAACTCGGGGACCCCGGTGACGCTGGAGCGGGGCGGGGACATCCGACGCCGAGCAGCCAAAGTCGATGACCGCCTGGCGGCCCGAAGTGGAACCGTCAACCGCGCCTTCGCCCGCGGCGCAGGCTCCGGCCGCCTCGATGAATTATGATGCCCCGGATGCCGCGGACGCGGACGCGCGGCCGGTTGAACACGAGCCATCCGTCGTCCAACTCGTGGGGTGTCATCGGCGTGGGGTCTGGAGGATCAGGACAATCGGCACAACGGTTGCCTGGTCAGGTCTGCGATCAGTTCGAAGTCCTTGTCGCGGTGCAGGAGCGTGAGCCCGGCGGTTTCCGCTGTCGCTGCGATCAGCAGATCGGGGACGCCCGGGGCCCGATGATGGCCGGCTGCGGCCAGCAGGCCTTGGACCTCGTAGGCGCGCCGGGCCACGGCTGCCGGTATGTCCCACTGGATGACCATGCGTGCGAGCGGCAGGGTGCCGAGGAGCCGGGCGTGCTCAGGGCCGTTGCGGGCCGAGTAGCCCACTTCGAGCAGCGTGACCGCGCAGATGTGTACCAGACCTTGATCGACTCGCTGTGACCAGACGGGTTCGTCGGGATGGGTTGGTATGCGGACCAGTGCCGACTTGTCGATGAGCCAGCTGTCGGTCACGACCAGGCACCGCGCATCACGTCTTCGTCGGCGAGGTCCGAGATCAGGTCGTGGAGCTGCGCCCAGTTCTCCCGCCCAAGAGGGGGACGTGTGTCGCGCGATGCCCGCTCGGCTTCGGCGGCAAGCGTGCGGCGCAGATACTCGACACGCGAGATTCCGGCTCGGGCGGCGGCAGCGTCGAGCTCGGCGAGAACCGCATCGGGTACGTCACGTACGAGGATGTCGGCCACCGGCGCCACCTCGCAGGTTCGATATCAGACTCCTCAATCATGATATCATGACTGCTTCTGTGCAGGCACCTACCCCATTCACCTCGCAACTCACCTCGCACGTACCCAAAGGTGTCCTGATATGCGGGGGCGTCTCCGGGGGCGTCTGCGGAGTCAAAATGAAATAACTTGCGCGTTTCGAACCCTCCACAGGCCTGTGACCTGCGATGATGCTCTCGATTACGTATTTGTTACTTCATTACGTCCCCTGCGGGTCGTGCGTAAGGTCGGCCAACGTCTTCTCGGCGCGTTGAGAATATTTTCGTGGAGCCGCCGACGGGTTTCCAACTAGCGTGCCACGGCTGTTGCCACGTAGGCGGATTATCCACGACGGCAGAGGCAATGCTAGGTGGCGGACTGGGGCCTGGAGGACTGGAGCCTGGAGGGGGCCTGGAGGAAGAAGGAGAGCAACGTCCCCGCCAGCGACGCGCCGATCGCGATCGACCAGCCCACCGGACCGAGCGGGGTGCAACCGAAGAACTGGCTGACGCCTGGCATCTGCACGATGGCGGCCAGGACGACCGCCGAGGCGACGATGCTCAGCAGGACCGTCCGGCTGCGGCCGCCGACGAGCAGTGTCTGGCCCAGTTGTGAGCCGACGAGCGCGGCGAGGCCGACCGTGTTCGCGTGCCGTCGGCGCCCGGTGAGGCGGGCGGTGATCCAGGCACCTGCGGCGGCGAGGGTCGTGGCGACCGTCCGCACCGCGATCTCCCGGTTCAGGGCGGTACCGAGGGAGCGCTCGGGGCCCTCGCCGAGGAGCTGTCCGGTCACCTCCGGATCCGGCTCGCGCAGCGCGACGGCCAGGGCCGGGGCGAGATCGGTGAGCAGATTGACGAGCAGCAGTTGCCGCGCGGACAGCGGCGATCGCCCGGTGGCCATGGAGCCGAGGAGGGTGAACGCGATCTCGCCGAGGTTCCCGCCCACGAAGATGCCCAGGGCCTGGCGGACCGAGGCCCACATCGAACGGCCCTCGACGAGCACGTCGATGATCGTGTCCAGCTGGTCGTCCGTCACGATCACGTCGGCGGCGGCCCGGGCCGCCGGCGTGCCGCGCCGGCCCAACGCGAGGCCGACGTCGGCGAGCCGGATGGCGGGCGCATCGTTGGCGCCGTCGCCGGTCATCGCCACCGTCTTGCCCAGCCGCTGGTAGGCCTCCACGACCCGCACCTTGTGCAGCGGAGTGCCCCGGGCGATCACGGCCACCCTGGGCAGGACCGCGTCCAGGGCCTCGTTGTCCATGGCCTCGAGCTCGGCACCCGTCAGCATGATCTGGTTGTCGGTGAGCACTCCCAGCTCGGTGGCGATCGTCCTGGCAGTGGCCGGATGGTCTCCGGTCATCATCAGCACCTGCACGCCCGCGGCGCGTAGCGCCTCCAGCGACGCCCCGGCCGTGGTCCGGACCGGGTCGGAGAGGACAAGGAAGCCGAGGAAGGTCAACTCGGCCACGCTGTCATCGGTGAGTCCCTCGTCCGCCGGTCGGGGCGCGGAACCCAGGTCGCGATCGGCCACCGCGAGGACGCGGTAGCCCGCGCCCGCGAGCCGGCTGTGCTCCTGGATGAGCCTCGCCCGCCGGCGGTCGTTCAGCGGTGCCGTGCCGTCGGCGGTCCGGAGGCGGACGCACCGTGGCAGCAGCACCTCGGGCGCCCCTTTGACGCTCAGCAGCGTGGTCGTGCCGGCATCCCCCACTGCCGCGTGGTAGCCGCGGCCCGGCTCGAAGGGAAGCGAGGCCGTCGGCGACCACACGGCGAGACCGTACTCGCGGGTCACCGCAGCCGCGGCCGCTCCCTTCTGCACCGCGCGGTCGGTCGGATGCGGCAACTTCTTCTTGCCTTTGCCGCGCGGCGTGGCGCGTAGCCCGGCGGCCAGCACCCGCCGATGCGTCGGTCCGAACTCGGTCGCCGCAGCGGTATGCGTGCCGTCCGAGACGGCGTGCAGGCGGATCCTGCCCTCGGTGAGCGTTCCGGTCTTGTCGAAACCCAGCACGTCCACCCGGCCGAGGGTCTCGATGGTGCGGGGGTTGCGTACCAGCGCGCCCCGCGCCGAGAGCCGTCGGGCGGCGGAAAGTTGGGCGGCGGTGGCGAGGAAGGGCAGCCCTTCGGGCACCGCCGCGACGGCGAGCGCTACTCCGGCGCTGAGGGTGTCCCGGATCGGCAGGCCACGGATCAACCCGGAGGCCAACAGTGCCTCGGCGGCGCCGAGCGCCACCGGAATGGTGAGATCGGTAATTGTGGACAGTCGCGCCTCGACGCCGCTGAGCCGGGCGGGACCGGCGGTCGCGGCCATGCTGCGCCCCGCCTCGGTGGCCGGGCCGGTGGCCACCACCACGCCGGTGCCCCGCCCGCCGGCGACGGTCGTTCCTTCGTAGATCATCGAGGAGCGGTCCGCCAGGTTGGCGGCTGCTACTGGTCCGGGCGACTTCGTGACCGGCATGGACTCGCCGGTCAGCGACGACTCGTCGACGTCGAGTCCCGTCGTCGACAGGAGCCGGCAGTCCGCGGGGACGACATCCCCGGCCCCGACCATGATGATGTCGCCCGGGACCAGGTTGTCCGCCGGCAGCTTGGTCTCCTCGCCGTCCCGCAGCAACCGGGCCGGAACCGCCGAGACAGCGAACAGTCGGGCGAGCGCCCGGTCCGCCCGTAGCTGCTGGACCGCGCCGGCGAACGCCGAGCCGATCGCGACGCTGAGCACCAGACCGGCGTCCAGCACGGAACCGGTCGCGGCCGACAGCGCGGCGCCGCCGAGGAGGACGGGGGTGAGCGGGTTGGCCAGCTCGGCCGCGAACGCCCGGACGAGGCTGGGCGCGGTCGCCTGCATCGACACCGCGCCGTCCTGGCGGCGTCGCGCCGCATCCTCGGTGGACAGTCCACCCGGGCGGCTGTCCAGCCGAGCCAGGCAGTCCTCGGCCGGCAGGATGTGCCACGGGGTACGGGGGACCGCGAGCGGCGGGGGGCAGCGACCCAGTTCCCGCGCCGCCCAGATCCCCTCGCCGAGGGCGGCGGTGACCGCCGCGGTGACCATTGTCATGGCCCGGGACACCAGCCGCGGGTCGGCCCCGGTAAGCATGGCCAACGCGCCGGCACCCGAGCCCACCTGGGCGAGCCGCACCGCGTGCTGGCTCACCCGGGCGGCCGCGGCGACCGCCTCGACCACGAGGCTGGCGGCGGCCAGGTCATTCCCGACCAGGATGTGCGCCCCCCAGGCCGGCGAGCCGTCGTGGCCGTTCACGCCGACGCCGCAGTCCGCGGTGCCGACCGCGGCCCGTCGGCGGGACACGACCAGGACGCCGCCGCGCTCGGCCTGCAGACCGCGGATCGCGCCGACGAGCCGGTCCCCCCCGGGTACCCCGGGAAGGTTGGTGTCCTCCGCTGTTCCGCCGGCGCCGGCGGGAAGGTCACCGGCGACGAACACCGCCCGCCCGGAACGGCGGCAGGCGGCCAGCAGGTGGTGGCTCCCCTCCGCCCGCCCGGGTACGATCGACACGATCGCCATCAGCCTGCTGCCCTGAGCCAGACCGAGCACCGTGTCCGCCCCGGACCGGGCCAGTTCGCGGCGCTCCCGGACACCGGTCCGGCCGCGCAGGCCGAGCTGTTCCACCGGCCCGAGGGCCCAGCCCTCCGCGGTGGCGACGGTGCTGATACCGGCCGGACGGAACAGGGCGTGCGCGCGGACCGCGACGTCGCTGCGGTCCGCACCGGCCAGCGGCACGACGTCGGCGATGATGCGTTCCTCGCTGCGCAGGACGTCGGCGTCGATGACGATGGTGTCGACGCGGTCGAGCACCCGCAGGGCCGCCGAATCCATGACGTGGACGCCGCGACGCGCCAGGACGCGGGTCAACTGGGCGGCGAAGCCCTCCCGCCCGACCCGGGCCGGGCGTGGCAGCGAGGTGGCGGCCAGCGCCGCGGCACGGCGCGGATTCCCGGTGGCGGCGGTGGCGGCCGCGAACCCGCCGAGTCCGGCGAGTACGGCGAGGTCGGCGTAGCGATCCACGGGACCGTCCGGCAGCGGCCGCGGCCGTTCGGTCACCACCGGCTCGGCCGCGGCCCAGTCCGGATGACCGAGCAGCTCGTCCCGAGCCGCCAGGAAGGTGTCTCGGCGCGCACGCGCCTCGCCCAGCATGACCATCCGGTAGCCGGCGTCGACCGCGAGACCGAGATTCCCCTGCGCCAGGGCGAGGGCACCGGCATTGACCAGCCCGAGGACGACGTCAGCCCGGCCCGCGCCGAGCATCTGCTCCACCCACCGGCGTAGCCGGGGTTGGGTGTCGACGAGGGTGACCAGCGATGCGATCTCGATGGGCAGCGGCACCGCCCGGGCGAGCCGGCCCGCTGACGCCAGCGCGAACGCGACCCCGTCGGCGGCCAGTGCCGTGGCCGTCCGGCGGATCGGCGCCGCGAACCTCGGTACCGCTCCCGGCCTCGGTTCGAGCGCGACGCCCTCCACCCGGCCGAGGGCCGCGACCAGATCGTCAAGGGCGGGGGGCGGTTCGGCGAGCCCGATCAGGACACATTGCAACGGCTCGTTGACCCGGGCCCACGCCACCCCGGGCTGATTCTCCAGTACTCGTTCCACCTGCCGGCGACGGGATTCGCCGGCCGGCCCGGAGATCCCACGGACCCCGAGACTGAGGAGGCGGTAGGCGCCGGCCTTCTCCCGCGGTTCGCCGGCCGCCGTGGAGCCGGCGATCTCGTGATCGACGCTGTCGTGATCGACGGCGCGGGGCGCGGGGGGCCCGAGTGCGGGGGAACCGGGCTTCGAAGCCGGACTCCACCCGGTCCGGGCATGGGCGAGAACCGTATGGGCGAGAACCGGCTGGACCACCGCCCCCAGGAGGGCGCTCGGCACGCGCAGGACGGTCCGGGCTGCGGGCAGACGCATCCGCGCGGCCTCCTCCTCCTCATTGCATGATCATCGCGTGCGGCGGGCGCGGGCCACGGCTGCCTCGTAGTCCTACCGACTACCCTCTCCGCCCGCTTACTAACTGATCGTTCTAGGCGGTCGGTTAGAACGAGGACCGGACGCCGTGGCTCTGCACCGCCCCCCGGGCGGTGGCCAGCGCCCGGGGCGAGAAGATGATGTTGGACTGGTCCATGAAACTGAAGGCGAACAGCCCGTCCAGGCTGAGCTTGCGCGCCTCGTCGCCGGCGAGCAGGGCGTGCATGTCCGCGTCCCAGACCGCCTGCGACCCCGACTTGAAATGCGCCACCATGACCGGGCCGTACTGTCCCAGCAGCTTCGTCATGTTCCGCACGTCGGCGGCGTTGGAATCGTTCCCCATCGCCTGGAAGCTCTGGAAGTCCGACGCCCGCAGCACGTCCGCGAAGTGTGTGATCAGGGAGCGGCCGCCGCCCTTCACCGGATCGTCCCAGCGGCTCTGCCAACCGCCCCAGCCCAGCGACACCCGGGCGTTGGGCGCCCCGGCATGGAGGATCTCCTGGGTCGCCAGGTACCGGTCCTGCAGAGCCCGGTAGTAGTTCGTGGTCTCGGGCGTGGCGGCCCACTCGTTGGACTGGCACGGATATGTCTGCAGCTCGGTGAAGAGCGTGACGTAGAGCGCCGGGCCGTTCGCGGGCCCGGCGAAGATCGAGGCGAGCTCGCGGGCGTCGGCGAGAAAGGCGCCGGACAACGGGTACTCCCGGCCGCAGGCGGGGCCATGGGAGGTCTGGAAGGTCCCCACGCTGCCGGTGCCGTCGAGCCAGACGACGAGATGAATGCCGTGTCCGGAATGGTAAACTTCGGGAATTAGGTCCGCCCGCCACTTCCGTAGGAAGCTCAGGTCGCCCGGGCCGTTGTACCAGGTGGTGAGAAAGTCCAGGTCTCCGGCGAGCGGCGAGGCGAGGGCGCTGTCGAGCGCCGGCCCGAGGCCAAAGCGCAGCTTGCCCGGCTGGGTCGCCGGGACGGGTCGGATTCCCGCCGCCAGGGGCCGGGCCGCGGATCCCCGTCAGCGAGTGGTCCATGGGCGTCGTGTGGTGTACGGGCGACGGGTAGGCCGGGAAGACTGGCCGCGCTGGTGGGCCCTGGCCTGTCCGGGCTACTGGACCCGTCCGGGCTGCTGTCGTTGTGGCCGCGGTGTTCGTGACCGAGGGTCGCGACAAGAACGGCACTCATGGCGAGGAGGACGAGGACGAGTGCGCCGGGATGTCGCGACAGTCGACTACGTATGGACACGATCCTCCTGCCGCGGCTGCCGGGTAGCGGCGAAAGTGTAGTTGATTAGACGCGCATCGGAGTTATTTTTTGCGGGCGAGTCGAGCGGAGCGGGTGAGGGAATCCGACGATGATGGCGTTTCCTGGCATCGCCCCGTGGCGCGCCCGCCCGCGCGGAACCCCGGCTGAGCAGGAGAAGCATGACCGCCGACCCGGATCTTCGGATGAGCACCGCTCTCATCACCGGCGCATCCTCGGGCATCGGCGCGGCGTTCGCCGAGGCGTACGCGGACCGTGGAGCCCGGCTCGTCCTCGTGGCGCCGTCCGAACCGAAGCTGTGGATGGTCGCGGAGCGCCTCGCTGCCCGGTACGGCACCGAGGCGCACGTCATCGCGGTCGACCTCGCCGACGAGCGTGGTCCGGACCGTCTCGCCGAGGCGGTCGCCGAAGCGGGCCTGGAGGTCGACATCCTCGTCAACAACGCCGGGTTCGGGACACGCGGCCCTTACCATGAGCTGTCCGCCGACCGGGATCATCGTGAGGTGATGCTGAACGTGGTGGCCGTCGAACGGGTCGCGCACCTGTTCCTGCCGGGCATGGTGGCCCGGGGCCGCGGCACGGTCATCAACGTCTCCTCCACCTCGGGTTTCCAGGCCGTCCCGTATATGGCCGTCTACCGGGCCTCGAAGGCCTTCGTCCTGTCGTTCTCGATCGGCCTGTGGGCCGAGTACCGTCGGCGGGGGGTCCGCGTCCTCGCGTTATGTCCCGGACCGACCGACACCGAGTTCTTCGAGGTGCTGGGAACCCGGATGTCCGCCGGTGGCCGGTTGCGGACCACGGACGAGGTGATCGCCACCGCGTTCCGTGCCCTCGACCGCGGCCAGGCGTATGTCATCGACGGACGGCTGAACTACCTGGCCTCCGCTGCCTCCCGACTGCTGCCGCGCGGACTGGTTGCGCGGATCACCGAATGGGTACTGCGCCCCGGCCGCTCGCGGCCGCCGGACCCGCCGACGTCAGTCCGCCGAGTTCGGCTACCAGCTCGTAGGAGCGGATCCGGTCCGCCAGCCGGGTGACGTTGGTGACGACCATGACCTCGTCGGCGCCCGTCTCGTCGAGCAGTGCGTCGATCCCCGCGCGAACCGTCACTGGGGAGCCGACGATGTGCGAGGCGGTGGCGGCCTCCGCGATCGACCGCTCCCGCGAGGTCCACGGGTAGGCTGCGGCCTCCTCGGGCGAGGGGAACACCCCGGGGCGGCCGGTACGCAGCCGCAGCATCGCCAGCCGCTGCGGTCCGGCCAGCCACTCCGCGCGCTCGTCGTCGGCGGCGCAGAGTACCGCGGCGGCGACGAGCGCGTACGGTCGCTCCCGGCCGGGCGAGGGACGGAAGGACTTCCGGTAGAGCTCCAGCGCCGGCACTGTGTTCACCGAGCTGAAATGGTGCGCGAACGCGAACGGCAGGCCGAGCATGCCGGCCACCTGGGCGCTGTAGCCACTCGATCCCAGCAACCAGATGGGCGGCACCTCGGCCCGCGGGAACGCGGTGACGCCGTGCCTTGGGTGCGAGCCGGGGAAATCCCCCCCGGCCAGAAAGGTCGTCAGTTCGGCGAGCTGCGCGGGGAAGTCGTCGATGGCCGGCAGGTCGCTGGTGCGGCGCAGAGCCCGGGCGGTCGCGGGATCGGTGCCGGGAGCACGGCCGATACCCAGATCGATCCGTCCCGGGAAGAGGGTGCCCAACGTGCCGAACTGTTCGGCGATGGCGAGTGGCGCATGGTTGGGCAGCATCACCCCACCGGACCCCACCCTGAGGGTGGTGGTGGCCGCGGCAACCTGGCTGATGAGGATCGAGGTCGCCGAGCTTGCGATCCCCGGGATGCCGTGATGCTCGGCCAACCAGTATCGGGTGTATCCGAGCCTTTCGGCATGTCGGGCGAGTTCGAGCGTCCCGCGGACCGCGTCGGTGGCGGGGACGCCGGTGCCCACCGGGACGAGATCCAACACGGACAAGGGGACAGGTCGGGTCGGGCTCACGGCTGGTTGCAACGAAGCATCCGGCCGCGCTCTTCCCCGGGCACCGCGCTCTTCCCCGGGCACCCCGGGGGCCATCAGCCGCCGACCGTCTCCATGTAGTCCTCGGCCACCTCGTCGAGATCGTCCGTCGGATAACCGAGGGCGACGCGCACCCGCCGCCGGCCGACCAGCAGGAGATCGAGCATGAAGTCGGGGACCGTGGCGTGTTCGCAGCGGTGGTAGCCCATGGTGAACCAGGCGTGGGCGTCGGTGAGCAGGCCGATTGACTCCAGGCTCTCGGCCACGGCCTCGTAGACGCCCGGATCGACCGACCGGGACGCCTTCAGCTCGGCCCGCAGCGCGGCCGCGTCGTCCGGCTGCCCGTTGCGCAGCAGGCCGTCATGCAGCCAGACGCGGGGATCGACCAGGCACCCGCCGCCGTCCGCCACCGCCGCCCGGTAGCAGCGGATCGCCTCGTCCCAGTCGTCCGCAAGCCCGTACTGGCTGCCCGCGTCGACCAGCAGGGACGCCCGGGTGACGCGTTCGCCGTGCGTCTCGCTCCGTTCGGCCAAGGCCTCCAGAGTGGCCGCCGCGCCGCGATGGTCGCCGTTTCCCGCGGCCTTGAAGACGATCTCGTCTACGTCGTCATCCGAAAGGCCGTCATCCGAAAGCATGGGAATAGTGTCACCCCCGGTCGTGGGGCCGGCACGCGGGTGGCGTGCTCTTCGATGGCGGTCTCACATGGTACCCGTCGGCCGGATCAGTACCCGTCGGCCGGATCAGGATCGACGGGCCATTTTGAGGGTCTTCTCCAACTGGTCGCGGTCCACCTCGGCGACCCGGCCGTTCGTCGGGACGGTCGGGATGTGGCCACCGCCGAGGACGAGGTCGGTGGTGTGTCGCAGGCCCATGTCCTTCTGCTCCACGTCAAGGATGGCCTCCTCGACCCGGTAGAGCTTCTCGATCCTGGAGACCTTCGCCTCGACCTGGGCCGCGACGATGCGCAGCCGCCGTTCGGCCTTGGCCAGCCGCCGTTCGAGTCGACGGTCGACGATGTTGGGCATCGGCTCGTCCCGTTCCGTCGGGTCGTGCAGGTAGAGTTCGACCGCGACGGCGACCAGCGGGATCAACGCCTGGAACACGATCACCGCGCTGCCGGTGCTCTCGCCGGCCGATCCCTGGGTGCGTACCAGCACCCCGGCGATGGACAGCAGCAGGAAGATCGCGGTGGTGAGGGTCAGGGCCAGCGGCGACGATTTCGACTCCACCAGCTGCTCGCGGATCTCCGGATCGATCTTGAATCGGCCCGCGTCGGCGTCGGCGAGCATCTGCTTCTGGGCCCGCGCGAGGATCGACGCCTTGATGCCGTGGGCGAGCGCCACCCCGGCGATGAACACGGCGACCCCCAGCAGGCCGCCCAGCCACCATTCGGGCCCGTACCCGCCGACGTCGGCGAGGACGGCGTAGGACTGGGCGAAGACGTAGAAGTCCAGCGCCGCGAGCACCGTCAGCACCGCGGCCCGGGCCGGGCCCGCCAGCGCCATCTGCGGGATGTGTTCCTGCACCCCGACGCTGCGCCACAGCCGGCCCTGTTCGACCTTGTTCTTGATCAGCTCGGTCCGCCGCTCCCGGCGTTCGGCCCGGGAGTCGATCTCCATCCGGAGTTCGGCGATCAGCTCTTCCAGGGTCCTCCCGTCGGCCCGGACCGCAGCGCGGACCTCCTGGACCTCCGCGTCCTCAAGGCTCTTGAGGACCTTCGGGCGGGTCTCGGCGCCCGCCAGCGCGATGTCGGCGTCTCCCACCCGGCGGATGAGCTGCTTGGCCAGACGCCCTGGCTGGTTTTCCCTACGCAGCACCTTGGAGGTTCCTACTTTCCGATCTCGGTCCTTCCGGGTTCGACCGGACGGGTTCGACGGGACATTCGACGAGAGGTTCCACGGAGCTGTCGGCGGCGTCGTCGGCTGCTGGTCGGTGTGGTCGGCGGGTCAGTCGATCGGACGGGCGAAGGTGCCGCCGACGAAGCAGAGCATGGCGCAGACGATGCCGAGCACCGAGGCGACCATCGCCTCGCGCGCACCCTGGGCCTCGTCACCGGAGAAGACCATGGTCAGTACGAGCGTGCCGACCCCGACGACCGCACCGACGGCCCCCAGCAGGAATCGTCGCTGGATGGTCTCCCGCGGCGGCAGCCTGGACAGCGCGTCGATCGGGGCGATCCGGCCGGCCCGGGCCTGGTTGCCCACGCGACGGCGGATGTCGCGCAGTCGGAAGGTGTTCCCGGTGATGAAGAAGCTGAGCGCGGTCACGATCATCGAGCCGGTGACGGAGACCTTCGCGAACGACGACGACAGGGTCAGCCAGACCCAGATCTCCAGCACCGCGAGCATGAGCAGGCAGCTGGTGATCACGACCGTCGAGCGCATGAGGGCCGGGCTGAAATGCTGCTCCTCGGGCTCGTGAAGAACACCCATGGGTCGCCTCCTTGCGTGGGTTTCCACCGGTGCTGTCGCGATCATCAGTGGCTCGGATGTGTCGGCGTGGTGCGCGCCGCGGCGGATGCGGGCGGGGTGTTCCGGGATCTCGGGTGCCCCGGCGACGGTCGCGGCTGGACCGGAGGCAGCGGTGAGAGTGGTCAATGCAGTGCCGCTTTCGACGGGACCGGGCTGGTCGGGGGCATGAGGATGACGACGCCGGGTGTCCGGTTGGGGCGGAGCCGTCCTAGCTGCAGTCACTGCTGATCCGTCGGCACAGCTCGCCCTTGAGATAACGGGCGAGGTCCTGCTGCGGGCGGTCCGCCGATCCCTCGTTGACGCCGATGAAACGCACCTTGCCGTTTCCGACGGAGGTGATCTGCTTCGTCTCGAAGCACCGTTTGACCAGTGCCTCGGCGATCGACACGGAGGCCTTCTTGCCGTCGACGTTGAGGCAGTCGGACTCCTGACCGGTACCCAGGAGGTCCGTCCAGACCAGCACGGTCACCTCGTCGACCTTCACGTCGGGCGTGGAACGGACGGCGTTGATCTTATCGTTGATGCCGGCAAGCAGGCCCGTCACGCTGCCCTTCGGGCTGATCTGCTCGGTTTGGATGATGTGGTCGATCTCCTGGCTGGGCACCTTCGACGCGGCGAGCCGGTCCTTCTCCTCGCGCTGGTCGTTGTTCCGAGTGATCTGGAACATCCGGTCGCCGTGGAAGCAGTCCGAGTAGGTCATCGGGCCGCCGCCGCTGGCGACCAGCCGGATGTACTCGCCGTTCTCCAGCGCGGTGTCGAGATAGGGCTGGGCCCGGGCGGTCACCCGCCCGGCCGTCTCGGGTGAGTTGTCGGACAGGTCGAGAAGGATCAGTAGCAGGGATGCGCCGTTGTCCGGCGCCTTCTCCTGGTATCGGGTGCAGTCCAACGGAGCGGAGGCGTCGGCCTTGCCCAGTAGACCGCCGGTGTTGCAGGCGGTGAGCATCGGCGCCGCGAGCAGCGTCGCCGCGACCAGGCCGGCGAGCCGCCTGCGCCGGACCCGTCGCCGCGGCCCGGCAACCATCAGATCGTCCTTGGTCGCATCCTCGGCCGCCGCCGTGGGAGCGACGGGAACAGCGACGGGAACATTGCTCGTCATCGCAGCACGATCTCCACTCGGCGCCGGCTCGCGTCGGCGACGCCGTCCTGCGCGCCTTCCTCGCCCTTGCCCTTGACCTCCAGCACCGAGCCGGGGATGCCCTGAGTCGCAAGCCACGACTCGACCGCCCTGGCGCGATCCTGCGACAGCCGTAGGTTGTCCTCGGTCCGACCCAGCCCATCGCTGTACCCGATGACCGCGATGTGGCCGGGGTGTTCACGGATCGACGGCAGGATCTGCCCCAACGCGGTCACGGCCTCCCTCCGGAGCTCACTGCTGTTCGAGTCGAACAGGTAGTCGGCGCTGACCGTCGTCACCTGGCTGCCGTCCGGCTGGGTGATGAACTTGCTCAACGGCGGCAGGGGATCAGCCTCGACGGCGGGCGCGATCCGGGTGGCCCGTGGCACCGGGGTGAACGAGGCGGTGTCGCCGCCGCTGGAAGAGCACCCGGCCACGAGCATCAGTGCCGCTGTCATGACCACGCTCGCGCACGCGCGGGCGGCCGGATTGCCGCGTCGCCTGAACGTGACATCTCCGGGTGTGGAGTGAGCGTGATACACGGTCTGCCCCCTAGGGCCTGTTTGGGAAGTACGTCCCGGGGCTGGTCGTGGATCTGATGGTGATTTTCGGATTGCATGATCCGTTGTGTGGCGCGGGGTGACCTGACGA
>NZ_CDWTMG010000090.1:3330-17065 GCF_977945845.1 Frankia sp. CcMO1 | reverse complement strand
GCGGCCCGCCGGGTCCCGCCGGGCCGCCGCGGCGGCGTCCGCCGCCTCCCGGGGTGGTCACGGGCCGGCCTGGACGATCGGCGGTAGTGCATCCGGCCGGCCGCACCCGGGGTCGGGGCGGCCTTGTCGACGAGCCGGTCGAGGCGCCGGCCGGCGAGGGTCCGGCCTCGTCGTCATAGGGCGGTTCGTGGGGGATGACGGGAAGGCGGCGCATTGCGGGGGCCGGAATTGGACGCCGGGGCAGGGTCAGGGCGTAGGTGGCGGTCACGGCAGGCTCCGGAAGTGGTGGGCGGGGTCAGGGCCCGGGGGGTGGCTTCAGGCGTTGGCCGGGGAAGATCAGATTCGGGTCGTGGCCGATCAGGTCGGAGTTGGCGGCCCACCACCGTGGCCACTCGGCTGCGATCTGCTCCTGCGTCGCGTCCGGGCCGAGATGACGGGCCGCGATGGACCAGAGACTGTCGCCGCGGAGGACGACGATTTCCGCCGCATCGACGCCGGGAGAGGTCCGGTCGGTACCCGGGAGGCTCATGGGCGTGCCCGTTCCACGAGGGGCCGGCGGCACGATCGGATCCCGGGCTGGTGTCGACGCGGCCGGAGCCGCCGGTCCGGACGGTGTCGGGTGGGACGGCGTCGGAGTGATGGCTGCGCCGGGCGCGGCCGGGTTGCTCGGGGAGGTGGTGGCGGGTCGGTCCAAGTCCGGCCAGCCGGCTGTGGTCGTGTGAGCCGTGGTGAGCCGAGTGAGGGCGCCGGGGTCAGGGGCGGTGTGCACCGGGTTTCCGCCGGCGGCGGAACCCGGGGAGGGGGGCCGCGTCGGCGAGCCGGCCGCTGAGGTGGTCCCGTGCAGGTCCACGACGGGGATCGCCTCGCCGAGACCGGGAACCGAGATCGTCGGGGTGGGGCTGGTCGCCGGGATGGCACCGGCGCCGGTTACGGGTTCGGTAGGGGAGGCGGGGCCGGTGGAGGATGCGGGGGGTGTCGCGGGGGTGTGACCGGCGGAGGTGCCGGCCGGGGGGCGGTCGAGGCCGGGGAAGCTGGCTATCGGGTTCGGGGGGTGGCCGACGGTGGTGGGCCGGTCCAGATCGGGCAGTGCGGCGGTGGCGCCCGCACTGACACCGGTCCCCGCAGGTCCGGTGGCCGCGGAGGCCGGGACCGCGGCGATGATCGGCGCCACCCCGGCGACGAGTGTCACTCCGAGGCCGATCTCGAGCATCCGCCGCATCGTGCGGGGAACGATCCGGCGGGCCAGCGCCGCGCTGAGCCGGCCGACTCCGCCGGGGACGGCCGACAGCGCGCTGAGCAGAACCCCCAGGCACAGCCAGAGCAGGCACACCCAGGCGACGACCCCGATGATCGTGGCCAGCGCCTGCTCGGGCGCGGCGGCGAACCATGCTGGGGCGGCCTCGATGCTCTCCGGCAGGTCGGCCAGCCGGGGTCCGAAAACGATCAATATGATCGCCGTGATTGCGGCCGCGGTCGCGCCGGCGAACCGCGCCAGCGTCTGTCGAGCCGCCCTCGCGATCATTGTGGGTGCTCCTGTCCGCCGGATGTTGTCGAGATCGTTCGTTTGCCTACGTTTGCTTGTGTAAACTCCTGAAAGCTCGCTGTCAACCCTGCTTGTGTGGGGAGCGAGGGGTGACTGGGGGAAGCGGGCGAAATCTACCTTTATGGGAGGAATTTCGTGCGATGGGAGGATCTGTTTGCCGACCTGGAGCTGCAGTGGGAGGCGAATGAGGCCGCCGAGCTCTCCGCCGAGCTCGCGGACCGCAGCCGACGGGAGGCTGCCTACCTGCGGTTGATCGATCGGATGCGACCTGTCGTCGGACACCCGGCGCGTTGCCGGGTGCTGGGTGGTCAGCGCGCTCCCGAGATCCTGCACGGCACCCTGTCGGCCCTCGGGGTGGACTGGTTGCTCATCGCCGAGCCCGGCGCGACGGAGGCTCTGGTGCCGGTGCGGTCGCTGCTGGCCGTGGAGAACCTGCCGGTGGTCTCGGCCCAGCCGGGTCATGAGGGTCCGCTGGCGGCCAAGCTGGATCTGCGGTACGTCCTGCGCGGGCTCGTCCGGGACCGCTCGGCGTGCACGCTCATGCTGGTGGACGGGGTGACCCTGCACGGGACGCCGGTGCGGGTCGGCTCGGACTTCCTGGAGGTAGCCGAACACGCCGTCGGCGAGTTCGCCCGGCGCGGCCAGATCCGTTCCGGCTGGACCATCCCCCTCGACGCGATCGCCTACGTTCGTCGGATCCCCTGACCTCGCCGCGCCTACTGACCTCGCCGCGCCTACTGCGTCTAGGAGTCGAAATGAAATAACTTGCGCGTTTCGAACCCTCCACAGGCCTGTGACCTGCGATGATGCTCTCGATCACGTATTTGTTACTTCATTACGTCCCCCTAGTCCTCGGGCGGAGCCTCGTTACGGCTCATCGGATTGGCTGCGACGAAGGCCTGGGTCTGTTCATAGGCGCGCTGAATGTACGCCTCCAGCTCGGTGCGCTCCACCCGCCACTGGCCCCGTCCCCCGATCTTGATGGCGGGGAGCTCGCCCGAGCGGACAAGCGCGTAGGTCTGGCTGGAGGAGATGTTGAGGATGTCCGCCACATCGCTGAGTTGAAGGAAGCGGTCGTTCATCAAAGTCCTCCTTCTGAGGGCAGATGTCTCTCCTCACGTGTGTATCAGAGATACCACCGCTTATCGCGTCCGGATGCGCGTGCTTGTGGATAAGTGCACGCGGATACCGCCAAAAGCCCGTGCTCGCAGGTACTGGACTGGTCCGCTACCCGTGCCCGCCTGGCCCAGAGGTCGACGGATCCCGTTCGGTCCGCATCCGATTCCTCGCTGGTTTGGCTGGGCTCAGGGCCGACGACCGCGTACGCTCTGCGACCGGAAGGTGCGAACATGTACCAATGGTCCGGCCAGGAGAAAAGGGAGGTCTCCCGGTGACCGAGCTCGCCGCGGCACCGGCCCGCCCGGAGGCGTCCCCGCCACCGGCATCACCCCCGGCCCGTCGGTTGACCCGCCGACGGTGGCGTGACTCCCGGCTGCTCGTCGGGGTGTTACTCGTGCTCGTCTCGGTGGTCGTCGGGGCGCGGCTGTTCGCCAGCGCGGACGCGACCCACCAGTGGGTGGTCGCCAAGGTGGACATGCCGGCCGGGCACATCATCGTCGCCGGGGATCTCGCCACGGTGCCGGCCAGGCTCGACGAGAGGACCTCGGGTCGTTACTACCCGGGAAGCCGTCTCGACGACCTGGTCGGCGCCACCCTGGCGCGGCCGGTGGACACCGGCGAGCTGGTGAGCGGGCCCGATTTCGCCGGCCAGAACACCCAGCCGACGCGGCTGGTGCCGATCATCGTGAAGGCCGGGCGGCTGCCGACCCTCGGACCGGGTGACCATGTGGACGTCTTCGTGTTCCAGAGCGGCGCCGTCGCGCCGAGCACTACCGGGGGCGATCAGCAGGCCGGCCGGAGCACACCGGCCGCGCCCGCGGGCGCGGGGGCCGAGGTGCTGATCCTGCACGACGTCGAGTTTGTCAGCCTCGAGAAGTTGACCAGCGGGGACCGTTCGCTAACGCTGCGCGTACCGGTGGACAACGCCATCCAGGCCGTCGCGGCCTCGCAGAGCGAGCGGGTCGACGTCGTGAAGATTGAGCGCGACTCCCGCGGTGGGGTCGGCTCGACGGGACCGACCACCGTGCCGGGGTACGGCCGGTGAGCCTGCCGATCCTCACCGCTGTCACCGATGCGATGGTCGAGGCCGGCCTGGTCTCGGCCTTCGATCGTCGCGACCTCGGGGTTACGGTGGTGCGCCGCTGCGTCGACCTGCCGGACCTGCTGGCCGCGGCCACCACCGGCGCGGCCCGGGCTGCCCTGCTGTCTGCGGACCTGCGCCGGCTTGACCGGGATGCGTTGACCCGCCTGGCCATGGCGGGCATTGCGGTGGTCGGGCTGACCGCCCCCGGCGACGAGGACGGCGACCGGCGGCTGCGGCAGCTCGGCGTGGCCGCGGTCATCCCCTCGGACGCCACCGCGGAGGTCATCGCGGGAGCGGTCGTCGAGGCATCCCGGGCGCTGGCGACGAACGCGGCCGCGCCGGCGACCCGGGCGCCCGGTTCCTACAGCGAACCACTCGTCGGGTTCGGGCCGCTCGCCCCGGCCATCGGTGTCACCGACGGCGTGGGGCCGATCGGACCGGGCGACGGCCGGGTGGGCCGGGTGATCGCGGTATGGGGTCCGGCCGGCGCGCCGGGACGCACCACGATCGCGCTGTGCCTGGCCGCCGAACTCGCCGGGCTGGGGACCTCCACCCTGCTGGTGGACGCCGACTCCTACGGCGGCGCGGTCGGGCAGCTCGTCGGCCTGCTCGAGGAGGCCCCCGGTCTGGCTGCGGCGGCCCGGTCGGCCAACCAGGGGCTGCTGGACGTGCCCCGGCTCGCTGTACTGTGCCGTGATCTGGGCGGCGGCCTGCGAGTGCTGCCCGGCATCCCCCGCCCCTCGCGATGGCCCGAGCTACGCCCGGCATCCGTTGAGACCGTGCTGTCGATGGCCCGGCGCCTGGCGTCCTTCGTCGTTGTGGACTGCGGGTTCTGCCTGGAGACGGACGAGGAACTGTCGTTCGACACCTCCGCGCCCCGGCGTAACGGGGCGACGCTCGCCGTGCTGGGCGCGGCCGACGTCGTGCTGGCGGTGGCGTCTGCCGAACCGGTCGGTCTGGTCCGGTTTGTGCGGGGACTGTCCGACCTGCGGGAGACCGTCCCCTCCGTCGACCCGCTTGTCGTGGTGAACCGGCTGCGCGCCTCGGTCGTGGGCGGAGACCCGGCCCGCGAGGTCAGTCGGGCGATTCTGCGCCACACCGGGACCGAGCCGGTGGCCCTGGTGCCCTACGACCTCGCCGGGCTGGACGCCGCTCAGGTGGCCGGACAGCTCCTGCGTGACATCGCTCCGACCTCCCCGGCCCGGCTGGCGATCAGGGAGCTGGCCGGCCGGCTGCTTGGCCGCCCGGCGGCTCCCCGCCGTCGGCGGGGGAGCCTGCGGCGCCAGGCCCGGTGAACTCGGTGAGTCCGGCGAACCAGATGATCTTGGTGAGCGGGCAGGCCGTCCCGACGGACGAGCCGGGGCCGCATCCCCCGCTGGGCCTGCTGCCGTCCGGCCGATTGCTTGCGCGGCGTCGGCAACTCACGGTTACGCCCTTGGCGTAACCGTGACATAAAGTATTCGTGTCGCCATCTTGGTGTAGTGGGGGCGGTTACAACGAGCAATTTGGGGGCATCGCTGTGTGGAGGAACTTCGGTCAAGTCGTGAGAGAGATCTCACTGATAGCTTCCGACCTTATAAAATTTACTACATAGAGTAGCTTTCTTAATCCGTAGAGTCTGAGATGCGAGAGAAGTCGTACAAGAAAGTCACGCAACGTAGCATCGTATATGTATCTGCGAGCGGTCTCTTTCGGCAACGTTACGCTAGTGGGAGCATGCCTCGCCAGCACCACACGAGTCGTACCTTGATCTCCTATGGGCGCGGCGAGAGGTACGTGATGCTCGTTCGAGACGGCTGGGGGTGTGTCGGGTGAGCCGAGAGTACGCGAAGGCCGTGGGCGCCCGGTTGCGGGCGATTCGGATACAGCAGGGTCTGTCGCTGCAGGGAGTGGAGCAGAAGTCGCGGGGGCGGTGGAAGACCGCTGCCGTTGGCTCCTACGAACGCGGTGACCGCATGATCAGCGTGCATCAACTCTCCGAACTCGCGGGATTCTACGGAGTCCCGGTCTCGGCGCTGTTGCCCAACGAGGATCAGCTGCCGCCGCGGGAGCGTCGCCCACGTACGGTGCTCAACCTGGAGAAGCTGAGCGAGGCTCCGCCGGACTCCTCTGCTCTCGTCCGTCGGTGGGTTGCCCAGATCCAGCGCCAACGGGACGACTACGCCGGCCGTGTGCTGTCCATCCGGGATGGCGACGTGCGTGCGCTCGCCCTGCTCCACGACACGACCCCCCAGGAGTTCGCCGAGCGGCTGCGGAACTGGGGAGTGCTGGAGACCAGCTTCCCCGAAGAGAGTAGCGAGGAGCCGCCGGAGTAGTCCGGTGGACTGCCCGGGCGCTTCGAGCGCCGGGAGCAGCAAGGTACGGTCAACGCGGACCATGGACTGTTACCGGCCCATCCCCGGCCGTCCCGACGAGGCGGGCACGCCGTTCGTGGGCGGGTCGGCCCAGGTGCGACCGGGCGGCCCACATGGCAGCGAGCATGCCGGGCGGCGGGCATCCCAGCGCGATGCGTCTCCCTTCCCGGTCGCCGCGCCGGGAGGTGGACTATGACCAGGAAACGGGCCCCACGCAGAGGTCTGATCCTGGGAGCCGGTGGAGTGCTCGGCTCCGCCTGGATGATCGGCGCGATGCGGGCGGTCGAGACCGCGACCGGCCGTAATCTGAGCGGAGCCGACCTGGTGGTCGGCACGTCCGCCGGCTCGGTGGTCGCGGCCCTGCTCGGTCTGGGGATCGGCATCGACGTGATGGCCAATTCCGAGCGGGGGATCTACGAGGCGGGGGATCCCGTTCTTGACTACCGCGACCTCGGTGCTTCCCTACCCCCGCGCCCCCGGATGCGCATGGGTTCACCGAGGCTGCTGACGGCCAGTGCCCGGCACCCCCGGCGGTCCTCGCCGATGGTCACGCTGGCGGCGATGCTTCCACAGGGCCGTGGGAAGATCTCCGCGGTCGGCGATCTGGTGACCGCGGCGATGGACCGCAAGGGCCTCGATCCGACCGGGTGGCCCACCAGGCCCGCGCTGCGGGTGGTGGCCATGAACTTCGACACCGGTGAGCGCGTGCTGTTCGGTGTGGCCGATGCGCCTCGGGCAACCTTGTCCGAGGCGGTGATGGCGTCGTGTGCCATTCCCGGCTGGTACGCCCCGGTCGCGGTGGACGGCCAGCGATTCGTTGACGGCGGAACCCGATCGCCCGCATCGGTCGATCTTCTCGCCGACGCGGGCCTCGCGGAGATCCTGGTGCTCGCCCCGGCCTGCTCGTTCCACCTCGACCGACCCCGTGGCACGGTGGCCCGGGTCGAACGCCAGGTCCGCCGGGCCGCCACCCGCCGGCTGATGCGGGAGGTCGAGATGGTGGAGGCGGCGGGCACCCGGGTGACGGTGCTCTGCCCAGGTCCGGAGGATCTCGAGGTCATCGGCGGAAACGTGATGGATCTGACCCGGCGGGCCCAGGTGTTCGAGACGGCGCTGCGTACGACGGGCGAGGCCCTGCATGCCGCCGCCCGTTCCGGCGTGGCCGGGGCCACCGACGACGCCGAGGCGAGCGGGGGCCGGCTTGGGCTCGGCCTGGCCGGCTGACCTGGTCCTCGTGGCTGACCTGGTCCTCGTAGCCGGCTCGCCCCGGTTGGTTGCACACTGAGCGGGTGCGCATCTATCTCCCGTCCACGCTGGCCGTCGCCCGATCGGTCTGGGAGTCCGCGCGCATCCCCCCAGGCACCGGATTCGCGGTCACCCCCGCGACGCGCGAGTGGTACGCCCAGTCGGAGTCCGAGGAGGAGTTGGAGTACGCGGCGCTGCACGACGCCGGCCGGGCAAGCCTGCGGCTGCTGGACGCCGACCCGTCCGCGCCGCGCCGGCGCATGGTCTTCGTGGCCGATGTCGCGGACGGCGAGGTGCGGGTAAGAGATGATCTTGAGCAGGGTGCCGTCGAGGTGGACTTCCCGGTGCCGTGGTCGGCCGTGCAGGCCATCCATGTCGACGACGGAGACGACGAGGAGGTTGTCGCGGCGGTCGCGGCGGCGGCGAAGTGCATCGTCGAGGCCGATCTCGGTGGGGATGACGCCGCCTTCACCGTGGACAGCGTCGAGGGCTTCGAACTGCTGTGGTTCGCGCCTCAGGAGCTCCCCGGTCTTCTCTGACCCCGACGGAGACGCGGATGTTGGGTGCGCGGGGGCGGAGGTCTCCCCCGCGCGGCGGAGGAGACCACGCACGTTGACGGCTCGTTGGGGCATGCTGTCTGGACTGGTGACCAGCTGGCGTGAAATGTTCCCGACGGGCGGCCCTCGCGGTTGTCTTCCCTCACTCCTCACTCCTCACTCCTCACTCCTCACTCCTCACTCCTCACTCCTCACTCCTCACTCCTCACTCCTCACTGGGGTGCTGTTCGTCGCCTGCCGTCCGTGAACGGTGATTTCCCACCCAGGGAGATCGACGTGGACAACGGTTGAACCTCCCCGGGTGCGGCCGATGCCGGGCGTTGCGAATAATGCTGGGGAGCCTTGCGGCGGCGACCGGGTCACCACCTGGATGGCGCCGAGGGGGCTCCACTTCCCACAACCTTCGTACCGAGATGTCACCCCCGCTGGCAGGTGTGATCTCGACCGACCTACCGCGGTAAGGAGGCTGGCAGCCCATGCTGTACCTCGCCGGGCAGATCCTGGCATACGTGCTGGTGGCGATGCTCATTGGTGCGGCGCTGGCCTGGGTCTTCCTGATCGCGCCGCTGCGCCGGCAGGCCCGCAACGCCGACGCTGACGCCGCGCGGAATCGGGCGGGATCGGTGGAGACGCCGGCCGGCACCGGCTTGGGCTTCGACGAATCCCGCCCCGGCGCGGTCCCGTCAGCCGATCAGGCGGCAGCCGCGAACGACGTGAACCGCGTGAATGCCGGGAATGCTGCCGAGGCCGGGAACGCCGTGGCGGCCGGGAACGCTGCCGAGGCCGGGAACGCCGTGGCGGCGTGCGTCGGCGACGCCGACACGGGTGTCCCCGGTTCGGGCGCCCGCGGCACGGGCACAGGGCAGGCCGCCGAGCTGATCGCCCGGTTGCGCCGGCAGCGTGACGACGTCGCCTTGGAGAAGGCGGATCTAACTGCCCGGCTCGCTGTCGCCGAACAGCGTGCCGCGGAGTCCGAACGGCGGATCGCCGAGGCGGAGCGCCATGCCGTGATCGCAAGCGCCCGGGTCGAGGAGATCGAGGCAGCGATGCGGGCCCGGGCGTACGCCGTGACACCCGGCGCGGCCCAGGCCCTCCCGGCCGGCCCGGGTGCCGCCGGCCCTTCGGCGGCGGAGCTCGCCCATGAGGCCGAGCTGCTGCGCAGACAGCTCGTCGAGGCCGAGGGCCGGGCGGCCAAGTTCTCCTCCCGACTGGCCATGGCCCGTACGGAGGCGGAGGACGCGCAACGTCAGGTGGCCACCATGACCACCCGGCTGGATCGGCACCAGGCCGAATGGGCGGCCGAACGGCTCAGCCTGCTGGGGCGGATCGCGAAATCCGAGGCGCTTCTGGGCCAGGCCTCCTCTGACGAGAAAGCCGGTGCCGAGCATCCCGAGGCTGCCCCCACCGCCGAGGCCGCCGTCGCGGTCGGGGTTGCTGCCGCGGGCGGTGTGGTCTCGTCGAACCTCGCGGTCACCCCGAACGAGGCGGGGCCGTCGAAGAGCGTGCTGCCCGCGCACGGCCTGGCTCTGTCGCCCGAGGCGAACATCTCGGGGGCGACGGTCCAGGCGAGCGGCGTTGCCACGAAGAACCGGCCACCGGCCCCGGGCGGACCGCCGTCGAGTAGTCAGGGGAGTGGCTGCGGCGTGAAGAGCACCGGTGGCAGGAGCACCGGTGGAACGAACGGGGCCAGCGGCCAGCCGGGTACGGGTAGCCGGGTCGTGCTGGAACCCGCGCCGCGGTGGAACGGTCTCCTCGATCCAGTGCGGTCGGGCGGCGACAACCTCAAGGAGATTGTCGGCGTGGGCCCGGTGATCGAGGCCCGGCTGCGGGCGTTGGGCATCACAACCTTCAGTCAGCTGGCCGAAATGGGTGATACCGACGTCGAGCGGCTCGCTCACCGGCTGGATGGCTTCGGTGACCGCATCGTCTCCGACGATTGGGTCGGCCAGGCCCAGGATCTGCAGGCCCGGCACTACGGCGGCGTCTACTGACCGGACCGCCGTCCACCTCGCTCGTCACAGTCCGGAGATGAGTCCCTCGATCTCAGCCTCCAGGATCCGGCGGTCGGTGACGTCGGAGTAGAGCCAGACATGGCCGCGGTAGCCGTCGGCCGCGGTCAGCGGGATGTGGCTACGCTCGAACACCCGCCCGTCGGCGAACATCACTGCCTCCCGGCGTAGCGTCCGCCGTCGACGGAGCAGGGTGTCCAGGCGCGTCGCGAATCCGGATGGATCGTCCACCAGCCCGGGCCGGGGACGCAGCTGCAGCCGGCAATCCGTTCCGACCAGGTCGACGGGCAGGTCCGCCAGATCGAACAGATCGCAGTACACCTGGTTCACCGCCACCACACGCCCGTCCCGGTCGGCGATGAGCACGGCGGTCGTCAGTTCGGCGAGCAGGGTCGTCAGCCAGCGTTCCCGGTCCCGGCATGCCTCCTCGATCCGTCGGGCCTCGGTGAACGGGCAGCCACAGGTGTGGTTCGAGCCCCTGGCGCGTCCGAAGGGACGCAGGTCGTCATTCTCGCTGCGATGCAGGGCCACGGCCGCGCGCCACTCCGCGCCAGGCGGGAGCGTCCCGCGGGGAAACCCGACTGTGGGCCGATCCTCGGTGGCTTCGCGGGATGTCGCCCGGCCCGGCGTCGGTTCGCCGGGAACCGGCCGGCGGGGAAGCGGAACAGACCATTCCCAGCCCCGATCGGACTGGTCGGCCCGAGGCCAGGCCGAGGGTGCTTCGCGTCGCGGGTACTCGCCGTCGTCCTCGCGGTCCCCGGCCGCGTCGACGAGATCGGTCTCCTCGGTGTCACCGTGCCCGTCCAGCCCGTCCAGGCGGGCTATCTCGTCCACCCGATCGGGGCGATCCGACCGGTCGGACTGGTCCGGCAGATCAAACGGGCCCGGTCCGTCGAACACGCCGAACCTGTCGAGATCGCCCGCGGGCACCCCATCGGAGGCGAGGGCCTGGAGACCGAGGAGATCCTGATCGAGCAGGTGCCCGTCGAGGAGGTCGGGATCGAGAGCGGCGAGTTCGAAAGCCGCCTCGCGACGGCGAAGGCGGTCGAGCTCGGCCTGCCCGTCGTCAAGGTGTTCGAGATCGGCCGGTTCGAGATCGGCCGGTTCGTGATGCGCCGGTTCGTGAGACGTCGGTTCGCGGGAAGCGAGGTCGGGTTCGGCCCGTTCCTGGACGGCGACGTCGTCGGTATCGGGCTGGCCCGCGGACGATGGGCCGATCGGGGAGTGACGCCCTTGGACCCGCGGCGAGGACACCGGCACACCCGTCACCGGCCCGGCGGCGTTCCCGAACGCACTGGCCGACGGCACGGTGAGGGTGCCGACGATCCGTTGTCTACCGTCCCCTGCCGAGGTCACCATCGTCTGCATGACCGCGTCGCAGGGTGGTTCACCCGGTCGGATCAACCGGACCTGGATCGAAAACCCGTCGCCGTGCGTGACGAGGCGCCGCCACCGGCTGCCGACGTTCGCTACGTCGCCGGGATGGACGATGCGTTGCCATCCCCATCCGACCGCCTCGTCGCGGGTAACGCCGGTCAACTTGGACCACGGCCGGTTCACAAAGAGATACCGGCCTGCCGCATCGGTGGCGAATACCGCGACCGGGCAGTTTTCGACAATCCGCCAGAACATTTTCCAAGCGGTCGTGTCGAACATGTCTGACGATCGGGGATCCCGGGCGCCGCTCATCGTGATGCCCCTTTCCACTCCGGGGGATCGTGCCGGGGAGGCGTCGGGAGCAACGCCGCCCTGGTGGCCGAATGAGGTTCTCGCGGGCGGCTGGCGACCGCGCTGGTTGTTGGCTGACCGGACACGGAAGGGACCCCCGAGGCAGGCGTTGGTGGGACGCTGGATGAGACCGGCGGGGTGGGGGGATTCCGCCTGTCGACCCAGCGATGCGATATCGGCTACAGGGATGTTCGGGTTAGGGACCGCCGAAAGGCTATCGCCTCGGCGTCGTTTCGAGGGAGAAATCGCGCGGGCGTTTCCGGGGCGGTTGGTGCACCGTCGGTGCAGTCGATATGCGCACAGAGCGATGACAAATGTCCGGTCCGCGACCGCTTTTTGACTGCGGAGAGTAGCAACCTTGGTGGTCAAGGGGGGACTCTGTACGGGCTGTGGCCTACCTGAGCCCTACCCGCTCCATGCCCCCGGTGGGGGTTGTGCGAACGTTGTTGCGTCTGCCCCCGGTGTCGGGGGTTGCTTACCAGTGACCTTCTTTCTACGCTTCGTGGCAATTATCGGGGCGGGAAGAGACGAAAGCCGGAGGAGCAGCGGTTTCCGTGGCGGTGGCACGCGGCAGTTGGCTGGACGCGACATCGTTCGTGGAGGACGAGGTCAGAGAGCTCGTCCGGCGGCGTTCTCTCGATCCCGTGCGGGACCCGGCGCAGGTGCGTCAGCTCGTTCACGAGGTGCTCGCCGATTATGAGGAACGGGTTCTCGTCAGTGACCTTCCCCCGGTCGTCGACCGGGACGTCACCGCCCGGCTGGTCTATGACGCGGTTGCCGGGTTCGGGCCGCTGCAACGCCACCTCGACGACCCCACCGTGGAGGAGATCTGGATCAACGAGCCGGGCCGGGTATTCGTCGCCCGGGCCGGTCGCAGCGAGCTGACGACGACCATTCTGACCGCCGATCAGGTCCAGGACCTCGTCGAGCGGATGCTGAAGTCCTCGGGCCGGCGGGTGGACCTCTCGACCCCGTTCGTCGACGCCATGCTTCCGGACGGTTCCCGGCTGCACGTGGTCATCCCCGATGTCACCCGGGTGCACTGGTCGATCAACATCCGTAAGTTTGTGCTGTCCGCGTCGAGCCTGGACGAACTGGTCGATCTCGGGACGATCACGCTGGCAGCGGCCACCTTTCTGGACGCTGCCGTCGTCGCCGGCCTCAACATCATCATTGCGGGCGGCACTCAGGCCGGCAAGACGACCATGCTCAACTGTCTCGGCTCGGCCATCCCGGCCCGGGAACGGGTGATCAGCTGCGAGGAGGTGTTCGAGCTGAAGCTGCGGGCCGCCGACTGGGTGGCGATGCAGACCCGGCAGGCCAACCTGGAGGGCAGCGGGGAAATCCGGCTGCGCCGGCTGGTCAAGGAGGCCCTGCGGATGCGCCCGGACCGGCTCCTGGTCGGCGAGGTTCGCCAGGAGGAGGCGCTCGACCTGCTGATCGCGCTCAACTCTGGGCTGCCCGGTATGTGCAGCCTGCACGCGAACTCGGCTCGCGAGGCCGTGACGAAACTGTGCACCCTGCCCCTGCTCGCCGGCGAGAACGTCAGCCATGCCTTTGTGGTGCCCACCGTCGCCGCCAGCGTGGATCTCGTCGTCCATCTGGAGAAGGACGTCTCGGGCCGGCGCCGCGTCACCGAGGTCGTCGCGCTGCCCGGCCGGACGGAGGGGGACGTCATCGAGATCGCCCAGATCTACCGCTCGCGCGCGGACGGACTGGTCCGCGCCGACGGCTTCCCGCCACATCCCGAACGGTTCGTCCGCGCCGGCTACGACCTGCCCGCCCTGCTGGCCCAGGGCGACCATGATTACCATCATCATCGGCCCGGCGGGGGCTGGCCCGAGATCGCCGCGGAGCGATGATGGGCATCTTCCTCGGCCTGCTGTTCGGTCTGGGTCTGTTCCTCATCGTCACCAGCGGCCGGCCGCGGTTCGCGGCCTGGTCGGCGACGGCGCGCTGGGAACGGTCGACGAGCGACCTGCTCGCCCAGGCGGGCATCCGCGGCGTGACCCCGCGTCAGTTCGTCATGATCAGCCTGGGTCTGGGTCTGGGTCTGGGTCTGGGTCTGGGTCTGGGTCTGGGTCTGGGTCTGGTCC
>NZ_CDWTMG010000090.1:0-2855 GCF_977945845.1 Frankia sp. CcMO1 | reverse complement strand
TGGGTCTGGGTCTGGGTCTGGGTCTGGGTCTGGGTCTGGGTCTGGGTCTGGGTCTGGTAGCCGGCCTGGTCGTCCTGGCATTCACCGAGACCGTGTCGCTGGCCGGCGCCTTCGTCGTGTTTGCGAGTCTGCTGCCCCGGGCCCTCGTGGTCCGTCGGCGGCATGCCCGCATGCATGATCTGCGGGAGCTGTGGCCGGACGTTGTCGACAACCTGTCCAGCGCGGTGCGGGCCGGGATGTCGCTGCCCGAGGGCCTGGCCGCGGTGGGGGTGCGGGGGCCGGTACAGCTGCGACCGGCCTTCACCCGGTTCGGCGAGGACTACAGCGCCACCGGGTCGTTCTCGGCCTGCTTGGACCGCCTTGCCGACGAGCTCGCCGATCCGGTGGCCGACCGCATCATCGAGTCACTGCGGATGGCCCGGGAGGTCGGCGGGACCGACCTCGGCCGGCTGTTGCGCACGCTGTCCACCTTCCTGCGGGAGGACGCCCGCACCCGCGCCGAGCTCGAGACGCGGCAGAGCTGGACGGTGAACGCCGCCCGGCTCGCGCTCGCCGCCCCCTGGATCGTGCTGCTCCTGCTGGCCACCCGGGGGCAGAACGTGCGAGCCTACGACAGCCCGACCGGGGTCCTGGTGCTCGTGGTGGGCGGCGCCGTGTCGGCCCTCGCCTACCTGCTCATGAAGCGGATCGGCCGGTTGCCGGAGGAGGGCCGGGTGCTGCGCGGGGGAGCGGCCGCTGGCCGGGGGGCGGGATCATGACTACGGTCGCCAGCGGTGCGCTGATCGGGTTCCTCGTCGGGCTGGGCCTGGTCATCATCGTCTACCGCTCCCCCCGGGCCCGGCGCATCCACCTCGCTGACCGAATCGATCCCTACCTGCGGGACACCCCCACACCCTCGAGGCTGCTCGAGGACCGGCCGCGGGGGGTGCCGCGGCCGGGTCTCGCCGCGGTCGAGGCGCTCGCGCGCCCGTTACTCGCGGACGCCGCCGGTCGGCTCGACCGTTTCCTGGGGGGCCGGGCCGCCCTGCGACGCCGGCTGACCCAGGCCGGCGGACGGACCAGCATCGAGGAGTTCCGCGTCCAGCAGGTCATCTGCGCGGCCAGCGGGGCGCTGATCGGCGCCCTCCTGCTGGCGCTGCGCGCGCTGCTCCGCGTCGGCCCGCCGACCCTGGTCAGTGTCGCACTGATCGTCGCCGGCACGGCCGGTGGGGTGGTGGCCCGGGACTACTGGCTGTCGCGGGCGATCTCCGAGCGCGAGGACCGGATGCTGCTGGAGTTCCCGACGATCGCCGAGCTGCTGGCGCTCGCGGTGACCGCGGGGGAGTCGGCCATCGGGGCGCTGGAGCGGGTCAGCCGGTTGACCCACGGCGAGCTTGGGCACGAGCTGCGGCTCGCGTTGGCCGACGCCCGCGCCGGGGCCACCCTCGTGCAGGCGTTGGAGGGCATCGCGGCGCGCACGGCGTTGGCACCCCTGGTGCGGTTCGTCGACGGGATGGCGGTCGCGATCGAACGGGGGACGCCGCTGGCGGACATCCTGCGCGCGCAGGCCGTTGACGCGCGTGAGGCGGGCAAGCGGCAGCTGCTAGAGGCCGGTGGCCGCAAGGAGATCGCGATGATGATCCCGGTCGTGTTCCTCGTCCTGCCGACGACCGTGATCTTTGCCTTCTACCCGGCCCTGGTGAGTTTCACCGTGATCGCGCAGTGAGTGCCCGGGGCGCGCAGGTGGCCGCCCGCAGGTGGACGCGTCCGTCCGGCGAGGTCGGATCAGCCAGCCTAAAGGAGGAGACATGGGACGAACAGGGCAGGCCATGAAAGCGAGATGGCGGGCCTGGCGGTCAGCCGTCGCATCGGGCGGCCACCATGATCGCGATCGGGGGGACGTCCCCGGCTGGGTCATGATAACCGTCATGACGGCGGCGCTGGTGGTCGCGATCGCCACCCTGGCGACGCCCGCCCTGCAGAACCTGTTCACCTCGGCCATCAACTCGGTGTCGGGTATCGGCGGTGGCGGCTGAGCTCGCGGCCGCCGCGGGGCCGGACGGGATCGACGGCGGCCCCAGGGGGACCGGGCAGCGACCGGACGCGGTCGAGGACGGCGTCGAGGACGGCTCGGACGCGGCTGACGGCGGATCGGCCGTCGTCGAGTTCATCCTGGTGGGGACGTTGTTGCTCTTCCTGATCCTGGGGATCATCCAGGTCGGCCTGGTGCTGCACATCCGCAACACGCTCGCGGCGGACGCTGCCGAGGGAGCCAGGCACGCGGCCAATCTCGGCGTGCCGGCGAGCGAGGGCGGTCCCTACGCCCAGGCCCTCATCGCGCGGACCATCCCGGGACGGTCCGACGCCGTCTGCACCGGGGCGCAGGTCGACGGGCCGGGTGGCACGCCGCTCGCGGAGGTCACCTGCCGGGTTGCCGTGCCGCTCGTCCTAGTCCCACTGGGCGACGGCATCACGATCACGGTGAAGGGCCACGCACTCAAGGAACTGCCGTGACGAGGGGTGTCGTGGCGGGAGATCGGATCGCGCGGGCGGCCCTGCGCTCCGTGCCGCGGACGATCCTGATGATCAGGACAGGTTGCGTGGCTTCCGTGCGCCGCGTCGGTCGCATTGGTCGCATAGGCCGCGTTGTCTGGCCCGAACGGGCAGGCCCGGCGACCGGGGCCGACGACGGTTCGGCGATGATCGAATTCGTTGGATTGTCCGTCGTGCTGCTCGTTCCGTTCGTCTACCTGTTCCTGTGCGTCTTCGCGGTGCAGCGCGCGGCGTTCGGGGTGACCCAGGCCGCCCGGGAGGCCGGGCGGGCGTTCGCCACCGCGGGCAGCGAGACGCAGGGCATGGACCGGGCACGGCTCGCC
>NZ_CDWTMG010000089.1:0-16615 GCF_977945845.1 Frankia sp. CcMO1 | reverse complement strand
TCTCGGCATCCTGATCGTCTGCTCAGCTGCGTTGTTCGAAAACGGAACCCGGGGGTCGTGGGCGTAGCGGAGGTAGTCGCCCCACCGGTTGATCATGCGGGTGAACAGGGCGTTGTACTTGCGTTCCAGCTTCATGGCCCGCGCCGCGGTGGCGCTCTTGCCCAGCAGCAGCGCCGATTTCAGGAGTCGCTTCTGGTGGGCCAGGGCGTCGGGATCGGCGTCGAGTCCTGATGCGGCGGCGGCATCGACGAGCTTCTTGATGCCCAGGCCTCGATGATTCACGCCGGTTCGGAATCGCGTGATCCTTGCGCGGGTGGCGGAGGTGGAGGGTCTGACGGGTCCCAGTGCGTGACGCAGTGTCCGATGTCGCTCGGGTGGGCGCCGGTTCCACGGGCCGGTGGGTTCGGGGGTTGTCGGGGCGGTGGGGCCGGGGCTCAGGCGGGGTGGAGGGCGTGGATCCGGTGCCAGGCGGTGGCGAGGTCGGTGGACCAGACCCATCCCGGGGGGATCTTGAGGATTCTGTTGCGGGCGTGGGTGGCCAGGCGGGCGGGGGCGGCGAACAGTCGGAACCGCAGGGTTTTCGGTTCGGCTTTGGCGAGGTCCCCGTCGAGGGCGATGAGTTTGAGCCAGGCGAGTAGGGAGACGGCGAGGGTGGCCAGTTGCAGCCAGGCGGCGTTGCGGTGGTAGTCCTTGCTGGGCAGGCGGGTCGCGCCGCAGGCCTTGGTGTCTTTGATGTCGTCCTCGACGTGGGCCTGGGTGCGGTGTCGGGCGTCCAGCCACTGAACTTGCCCAGTGGCGGTGTTGGTGGCGAACGCGCCGTAGCGCCAGTGCGCGTCGGAGCCGAGTTCGGCCTGCTCACCGGGTCGGCGCGGGGTGCGGCGGGCGATCACTCTCAGGTCCGCCGGCCAGCCGTCGAGCTGGTCCACTTCGGGCTGCCCGTCGGGCCCGGCCGAGTGGCGTAGCAGCCCGGTCAGGTCCGCTACCTGGGCCTGGTCCTGTCCGTCGGGGCCGACGTCGGGTGTGCCGTCGGCGCGCAGCGCGGTGGTCCAGTCCTGCTCGCGCAGCGCCTCGATCGCCGCGCGGGTGCGGGCGTCGACCGGCCAGCCGATCGAGTACTCCACCCGCCGCCCACGCCGGCCGTACCCGCCGCCGGTGGCTCGCGCGGCCTTCAACCGTGCGGTGTTGAGTTCGGTGAGGTGGTCGATCAGGGCGTGGGAGAACCCGGCGCCGTCCACGGTGACCAGCAGATCACCCCGCCACGGCGGCAGTTGAGCGATCGCCGCGTCCAGCACCGCGATGTGGTCGGCCGCGGTGAACGACCCGGCCGATCCCGGCCGCAGCATCGTCGCCAGGTTGTCCCCGACGTTGCTGCACCACGCGGTCAGCGGATGGAACCCGTAACCCTTGTAGTTCGGCTCCGCGCCGTCCTTGTCCGAAGCCGCCTCGATCACCGTCGCGTCCAACCGGACCACCACCACCGCACGACCCTGCTCAGCGTCCTGCTCAGCGTCCTGCTCAGCGGGACGGCGCAGGTCAGTGCCGGCGACGCCGACGGCGGGCAGTCCACCGTGCCGGTCGATCACCGCCGCCCATGCCTTCGCCCGCGCCCTGGCCAGTGCCCGCGCCAGCCGCCGACCCGGCAACCCGTTGGGTCCCAACCGGTCAGCCAGTTCATCCAGCGCGCGCAGCACCGTCGTATCGGAGGCTGCACCGCCGGGACCGTAGAGCTCTTCCTGCCGCGTCAGGGCCTCCACATCAGCCAGACCGGTAGCGCCGCCACCCAACGCGCAGGCGGCATCCACCAGCAGCCGACCCCGGTGCCGCAACGGGAAGAACCCCGCCCGGGCCACCACCGCGGCCAGATCCTGAGTCAGACCCAACCGGTCAGCCAGCAAACGCGGCAGCACCACCCCCGCGTGCGCCACCGTCCCAGGTCCGCCGACCTCGACCCGCAACCTGCCCGACCACGCCAGCGCGGGATCCACAACCCCACGACCACCACCGGTACGCTGCACCACGAAGGTGCTCCTTTCAAGGACCAGATACGTTTCTCGACAACTCGTATCGTCCCTGCTCAGGGGCACCTTCCCACATCCCGACACGCACCAGATACATGATCAACCGAACTGGCGTGAATAGCCCAGGCAGGAGGGCGTCGGTGGCCTGCTCGGCCAGGTCGGCGACCGTCTTGGCTGCGGTGTCCTGAACGTAGATCAACTCTCGCAGGACGTGCGCGTTGCACAGAGAGTGGGTGACATCGGTGTAGGTGTCGTACGGGGCCCACGCGTCGTGTACCGCCACGCCTTTGAACCGCGGCAGGACTTTCGCGGCGTTCATGCCCTTCATCCCGCGCTTGGGGTGCACGCTCAGCAGGACGTCGGTGCCGGTGGACGCCGAGTGCATCCACGCCAGCTTGCCTGCTGTGCGCAGTCCGGTCTCGTCGAAGTGCGCCACCGGGGCGTCGGCGATCCGGTCGGTGATGACCGGGATCACCTCCTCAGTGATGGTGGCGGCGGTCCTGGTGGTCCAGGTCGCGACCGTGGCGGGGGCGACGTCCGCCTCGAACAGGTCGCTCAACGCCGCAGCGGTACGACCCTTGGACAGGAACTGGCCGTGGAACAGGTAGACGCCCGCCCCGGCCAGGCGCGGCCCGTACTGGACCGGGGCCGCTCACCCCTACCGGCGGGCAGGCCTTGGTGACCGCCCCGCACGAGCATTCCCGGGTTACCAGGTCATGCTGGGTGACCTTCAGCCGGATGATCGGCAGGTCGAACACCTGCCGATGCTCCACCCCCACGACCGGCGCATCCATCAGGCCGGCCCCGCACCCGGCACAGGCGGGCGGCTCATGCGTCGTGGTGTGGTCGGGGATCTCGACCGGTTCCAACGTGAACCCGGCCTGCCCCTTCGGCCGGCCCGGGCCTCGCCCGGACTTACCGCGCAACGACTTCGGGGCCGGCTTGGCCAACCCGTCCGAACTCGGCGGCTTGCCGGAGTTCCTCGACGACATCGCCAACCGCGCCTCGAGCTCACCGATCCGCGCCAACGCCCGCGCCAACGCAGCCCTCAACTCAGCGTTCTCGGCCACCAACTGCTCATACGACGGCTGCGGCGCCACCCCAGACTCGGACACACGAAGATCCAAACAGGTCACGCCCCGGAACGCAAACCAGGGCACAATGCACTCTCGAACTCAAGATCCACAGGGACCTAACCAGTCACGCCTGCGTGAACGCCTCTTAGGGTGCACGCTCTTCGGCAGATCCGGTCGTCCGCTTGGGTGCGGGTGAGTGGGTCGGATGGAGTCGGTGATCTCGGAGACCTTCGCGAGTTGCTCTTGAGCTGTCGAACCTTGCAGCCGCAACCCATGGTGTGGGCGTGGAGGTGTTCTCGGCTCACGTAGCTGGTCGCGAGTGGATCGATCAGTTCCAAGGCCAGATCTCTGCGTGCTGACGATGTCGGTGGGCGTTCTGGCGGTAGCCCTGCACGCTGTTCTGCTGGGAATGCCCGGCCAGCCACTCGTAGTCGTTCGCGATCTGGATGTGCAGGCCGCGGCGGCGAGCGTCGGTCATCGGGTCGTTCACGATCCAGAGCGCGGCCACCAGCCGTGCAAGCTCGATCGAGGACCAGGCCGGGTCCGAGTGGCGCAGCAGGTCGCGGACCTGGTGGTCCGGTGAGGGCGAGGTCGTGCCCATCGCACCCGGCCGGCGTCGTGGGGCTGCGGTGACCGCGAGCAGGAGTTCGCACCACTGCTCGCAGTCGAGCCGCTCCAGGTGTTTCTCCAGGCCCGCCACGACATGGGACAGGTCACCGAGGGCCAGCGAGTAGTACAGCTCGTGCCGCTCGTCCCCGGCTTTCGCCCGCCCGGCCCGCAGCGACGTGAAGATCTTCCTCCAGGAGGTTGGGTGGGCGTCGTCCCGCTCGGCCAGCAGGAGGAGGAGCAGCCGCCGCAGCACCTGGGGTCCGGCGCCGCCGACCGGTGCCCACAGGACGTCGTCGATCTGGGCCAGCAGCCGGTCGCTGCCGGCGGTCAGCGTGGCCAGAGCACGCCGGTGCTCCACGTCGTCGGCAGCCGCGCAGGTGATCAGCTCGTCCAGCGAGTCGCGGGGAAACTCGCCGAGCAGGGCTTCGCGAAGGCGATTCGCGACCGACAGTCGCTCGGCAGCTGCGCCCGGTTCCTGCTGGGCCAGGAGCTTCCCGGGATCGTCGCGGATCGTCTCGTGTTGGGCGATCGTGGTGATCATGAGCTGGGTCGCGGCCGGGTGGCCCTCGGTCAGCTGATGAACCATGATCGGCAGCCGCGGGATGTTCCCGCTGCGCAGACCGGTGTTCGCGATCAGGTTGACGATGTCGTCCGGGCTCAGGTCCGACAGGTGATGCCGGCGGAAGCGCTGCCACCCGTTCTCCGTGTCGTCCGCACCGGCGTCCGTGATCTCCTGGGGGTCGCGGTAGGCCAGCAGGGCGCCGGTGCTGGTGACGACCGCGGTTAGCGGGTCCGGGTCGTCGCGCCGGGTGCCGCGGTTGCGGACCAGGCTGGTGACGAACTCCTGGCCCACGCGGGTGTCGCCGTTATCCATCACCAGGACGCAGTTCAGCCGCCAGTCGTCGGCGTCATTGCTGCGGAAGTGCTGCCGAAGATCGGTCAGGAAGGCGTCCCAGACGAGTTCGTCGATGGCCTGCCGGTGGTCCCCGGCAACCGGGTCATCGGCCCAGCGGTTTAGTTCGATCAGCACGTCGACCGGGTCATGGCGCAGGTCGCGGTCGCGGTGACCGAACCACCTGACCGAAGCGCCCAGCGCGATCCGGCGGACCTTTCGCCGGTGGAGGACCGTGGTCCACGCGCCGCGGGCGGCCTCGTCCGTAGCGTCGCGCAGGACGGTCCTGAGCTCGTCCGGGAGGTTGAACTGGCCCTGCAGGACGTTCACGGCCGTTCCCGCCGCCCGGCCGAGACCGGCGCGCAGGGTGTTCAGCCCGCGCTCGCTGACGAGCAGGTCGGTCACTTGCCTGCTCGCCGCCTTGTGATTGCTCAGGTCGAGCGTCTGCTGCATCACCAGTCGCGCGATCGCGAGGCGGGGAAAGCTGATCGCGTCGTACTTTGGCACGTGCCGACCGAGGGCAAACGCCACGGCCGACAGGACCTCGGGAACGTCGGAAGCCGGGCTGGCCTCGAAGTCGAGCCGCGCGTAGGGCGCCCGCTGGTCGAGTTGCCCGGCGATATGCCGCAGCAGCGCCGACTTGCCCGTCCCCCGCGCACCTTCCACCACCAGCACCGGTCGCAGCCGGCTTCGGCGCCGTCCACCGATCAGGGGCCGGTCGGTCAGGTCCCGGACCAACCTCACCGCGTCGTCCCGCCCGATCAGCAGCGTTTCGTCAGCCACAAAGATCCCCGTTCTATCGTCCCGGCGGGTCCCGCTCACTTGGTGACGTAAACACCAGCCGGCGGCGACTGGACCCGAACCCCCAGCTGGAGAACGGGAATCAGCTTGCCCAGCGGGTCCCCGGAGAGACCGTTGCGATCCTCGTAGGACAGGTCGCCGCCGGCACCCTGGATGTCGCCGAGCGAGTGGGTGTTCAAGAGCGCGCTTCTCACATCGGTACCGCTGGGCAGGGGCTGACTCTTGGCCCGGGGCGACGGGTCGGTGGCCGCGTCGTCGGTGTCATCGGTGTCGATGATGTGGGCCCCATGCGCCACCACGCGCAGGGCGTCGTATCCGACCACCGCCTGGCCGTCGGCCAGATCTCCGTCGCCGTACAGCGCTTGGTAGGCCTTGAGGAAGACGCCGAAGTGCGGGGGTGCACCCTTGCCGCTCTTCCAGGCGACGATGTCGGAGCCGGCCGACCAGATCAGGGTGATATTGGCCCGGGTCAGGGTGGCATCCTCGAGCAACCCACCGAGATCGCTGCCGCCGACCATCACGGTGACGGGGGTGCTGCTCGCGCACCCCCGTCCCTCGAGAGCCTTGGCGAACCGGCTGAGGTCATTTCTGCGGCCAGCGAATAATACCAGCGGGATCTTCTCGGTGCAGATCTTGTCCCGGATCCGGCCGAACCGGTCGGGTAGCACGCCCTTGCTGTTCACCTCGCCGTGGTAGCCCAGCGAGGAAAGTTCGAGCTGTGAACTGAACGCCTGCTTAAAGTCGGCGTGCAGGGAACGGGTGAAGATGTCCGGGTCCTGCGGGTCGTCCGAGGCCCGGTCGTACATCAAAAGCGCGGACGAGAACCGCGTGGTCCACGGCCTGAGCGCCTCGACGTAGTCGCGGTTGGCCGGTGACACCCGGAAGAACGAGGACGCCGCGGTCTGGTTGAGATCGCCTGCGGTGGTGACGGCGCCGATGGCGGGGATCTTGTACTCGGAGAGCTTCTTCGCCGCGTCCAGGGTCGACTGCACGCTGACGCCCATCCCGATGGCGGCGACCAGCGGCGACGGGTCGTCCTGCATCCTGTGCAACTGCTCGACCACCGGCTGCCAATGGACCTGGTGGCCGCCGATATTGGCCAGCACGACCCGGATCCGCACGTTGTTGGCGGCGGCGGCGTCCTCGTTGATCCACTTCTGCGCGGCGATCACACCCTGGAGTTGGTGTTTGATCTCCTTGATGTCGAGAGCGCTGGTCTTGTCCGGCGTCAGCGGGTCGAACACGGCCACGGTGACCGATCGCTGCTCACCGCGGATCGCGTTGTTCTGGTCGACGAGGTGGCGTTGCTCGGCCGCGAGTTCCGGGGCCAGCGGGTAGGAACCGTCGGTGACGCCGATGCATTCGCCGTCCATGAGGATCAGCCCGGTGGCCGGCGAACCGCAGTAGTCGGCCACCGGCTTCGCGCTTTCGCGCAGCCACAGGCTCCCGGCCAGTGTTCCGAGGGTGACCACGATGACGATGATCAATGCGGTGAGTTTCCACCGCCGGCCCTGCGCGGGAGGGGGTTCTTCGTCGAACAAGCCTGGCTTGTCCTGTCTGTCTTTCGTGCTGGTGCTGTCTTTCGCCACGTCCGCCTACCTCGTGCCCTCGCTCGGGATTCGACCACCTGTCGCTCAGTGTGATCGATCGACTACGCAATGGAGCGTAGTGAAGGCGAGGCTGATGCACGTCAGGAAGCCTGAAGATTTCCGCGCGCACATTCGCCGGCGAGGAGAGGCCCCAGGGCTCCGGGTGGGCGTCACGGATGTCGAGCGCATCGAAGCGACCGCGGTTGCCTTTCGCCAATGGGACAATCGCTGGGGCGGAGGACTGAGCAGGGCCGCAGTCACGGCCCAGCTGCAATGGGTGACCGCAACGGCCCGAACGGCGACCTTCACCACCGAAGGGCTGCGGACCCGGCTGCTGGTGGCAACGGCTGACCTCGCCATGTTGGCCGCCTGGGTGAACTACGACGTCGAGCAGCACGAAGACGCCCGCCGCCTGTGGGTGATCGCTCTCGACGCCGCCCGGACCGCGGATCGCCCCGATCTGACCGGCGCCGTCCTCAGCCAGCTGGCCCACCAGGCTCTGCACCTGGGCCGTCCAGACGAGGCGCTGAGACTGGCCCGGTTGGCCTACGCGGTCTGCACCGACCCCCGGCATCAGGCGTCCGAGCTGGCGATGACGTAGATCGCTGCGTTCGAGTCGTGGTCGCACGCACTGGCGGGGCAGGGGCAGGCGGCTGAACGCGCCCTCGGCAAGGCCGAGGAGCATTTCGCCTCGTGGAACGGCGGTCAAGCTCCGCCATGGCTCGCGTACTTCGACGGAACGAAGCTGGTGGCCCTTCAGGGTCACGCTCATCACGTCCTGGCCGACACTGACCCGGGTGCGGCGGCGACGGCCGAGGGGTTGCTACGCCGAGCCGTTCGTGAGCGTCGGCCGGAGTACGCCCGGAGCAGGACGCTCAACCGCATCGCTCTCGCCGCAACGTATTTCCAGCGCGGAGAAGACCTGGCAGAGGGCGTCGCAGTCGGGGACCTGGCCCTGGCGGAAGTGAAGACTCTGAGTTCGCCCCGCGTCGTGGCCCGGCTCCGTGCCCTGGACAGGACGACCCGGCGATACGCCGCAGAACCGGTCGTCGTCGGCTTCCGGCAGCGGCTGCGTCCAGTGATCGCTGGTGCCGGTGGCGCCTGACGACGCGCGCAAGGTGCGCTTCGATCGGGCTCTCGGGCGGGCCGCCCTAACCCTCGGCCTACGCAGCGAGGGCGCTCGCCTCGTACGCCTCCACGCGTCGGCCATCTACGCGCTGCCATCCGAAATGGTCGTGGCGCGTTTCGTGGACGCGACGGACGAGAACCGCGCGCGCGCCGACGTCGCCCTCCGGGTCACTTCCTGGCTCGCCGGCCGAGACTTTCCGACCGTGCGGCCGGCCCACCCCACCGTCGTCGTGCAGGACGACGTTCTCGTCACCCTGTGGCACTACCTCCCTCAACCTGAGCCCCGTCCCAAGCCGTCCGCGGGAGTGCTCGGCGCCCTGCTGCGCGAGCTCCACGCGCTGCCCCCTGCGCCCGAACTCCGGCTGCCTGCCGCGGACCCCCTCGGTCGCCTGCGCCGAGCTCTTGGACTGGACCGGGCTCGGGAACACCCGCTCGTGGCTCCCGACGACGTCGCATACCTCGAGGAACGCGCCGCCTGCCTCCAGGTGGAATACGACCACGTCGGCTCTCGGCTGGGCCATGGATTGATCCACAACGATGCGCACGTGGGCAATCTCCTCGTCGGTGCGGACGGTCGGACGGGTACGTGCTCGCCGACTGGGACGGGGCGGCTTGGGGCCCGCGCGAGATCGACCTGGTCCAGGAGGGCGCGCCGGGAAACCGCTACGGCCGCGGTGAGAGCGACCGTGTGGCGTTCTGCCATGCCTATGGATACGACGTGGCTGACTGGCCTACTGCGGGGTTGGACGCCGGATATGTGGCGGGTCGCCACTACACTGGCGGCTGCTCAGGACCGGGGCACCCTGCAGGGGAAACGAGGGTATGGCGGAGCGGCTGGTTGTCGATCACACGATCCTGGCCGGGTCGGCGGATGCGTTGGAGCGGATCAAGGGGGAGCTGGACCGGGCGGAGCAGCATCGTGAGGAGGTTCATGGGGTCCTCGGCTCGGGCACGTTGGCCGAGGCGATGAAGGAGTTCACCGGCAACTGGGATCGCCACCGCGGTGAGCTGGTCGAGGAGCTGGGCACGATGGTCGGCACCTTGCATTCGGCGAGCGAGACCTTCCGCCAGGCGGACCACGACCTCGGGCAGGTGCTGAAGGTCGACACGACAACGGAGGCGTCGCAGCAGCCTGCGACGCAGCGCGGGCCGCGGTGAGCCGGCCGACGGACTGGGCGCCGCTGGCGGACAGGGATCCGATCCCGGGCGACCCCGAGCGGGTCCGGGCCGAGGCGCGGCGGCTCGGCGCGGTGGCCGACGAGATCACTGGCCAGGTCGCGCAGCTCAAGCGCATCGCCGCCGCCGAGGGGCTCGAGGGCGACTACGTCCAGACCCTCACCGACGGGTCGACGAAGTTGGCCGACTCGCTGTCGAAGGTCACCGGCCGGTACCGCGAGGTCAGTGGCGCGTTGACCACCTATGTGCCTGTGCTGGAAGCCGCGCAGTCGGAGTCGCTGCGGATCCGCAAGCGTGCGCAGGACGCCGAGGCCGAGCGCGTGAAGCAGCAGAGCCTGATGAACGCCGTCGTCGTTCCGCCGGAGCCGCAACCGCTGCCGGCCGACGCGGACGCGACCCAGAAGGCCGCCGACGACAAGGCTGCGCGGGACCGCAGGGATCTCATGGAGGTCGCGGGTCGCCACAGGCGCGCCATGGAGTCCGCCGAGGACGAGATCGAGAAGGCGCGGACCGACCTGCGCAAGGTCGAAGACCAACGCGACGATGCCGCCGATGCCGCCGCCCGACGGATCAGGCAGGGCAGCGACGATGAGGTCAAGGACAGCTGGTGGGACAACGTCAAGGACTGGATTCACAAGAATTCCGGCTGGATCTCCGAGGTCACGAAGATCCTTGGCTACGTCGGCGTCGCGGCAATGGTGTTATGCCTCTTCGTCCCGGGGCTGAACGTCCTGGCTGCGGCGGGGCTCGCGCTCTCGGTCGCCAGCCTCGCCGGCCATACCGCGCTGGCCCTCAGTGGTGACGGGTCGTGGGCGGACGTCGGCCTCGACGTCCTCGCCCTGGCCACCTTCGGCGCTGGGCGGATCGCGGCCGGCGGTGTGAAGGCCGCGCAGGCGGCGGCGCGCTCTGCAGGTGCCGTGAAGGCCGGGCGGGTCGCGGCCAACGAGGCGAAGGCTTTGACGAGCGCGGCCCGGTCGGCGGCGGGGACCGCTGCGTCCCGCGGCGGGCCCGGCGCCCGCCAGGCCGCCGCGCGCCTTCGTGCCCTCCAAACGCAGATGAAGGCGGACATAGCGGCGGCGCGCACCCAGGCCCGCACGGCTTACGAGGGGGCGGACCTGTCCCCGGTGCGCCCGCTGGACCGGATCAGGGCCGGCACCGACGACGACCTGGCCAAGCTCGCCGGCGACGCGCGCCGGATCGGCGCGCAGTTCCCCAACACCGCGAAGGTCACCGACGCCGTCTCCAAGGTGACCGGTTCTGCCTACAACACCGCCCGCCTGGGCTACGGCGGCGCCGCGGTGACCGGCATCTTCAGTGCGACGATGGACGCCACCAACAGCGCGTTCAAGCCGTGGAAGAGCCTGCAGGACAAGTGGACGCACCAGGTCGGCTCGTCGTGGTGACGCGCTCGGCCCGTGCCCCGCGGCCGGGTGGGGGGCGACGACCGGCCCGCTCGATCCGGCCGACGTCGCCGGGTGGCTGGGCGCTGCTCGCGGTGAGGGGGACCGGTGTGCTGGTCGCCGTCACCTTCACCGCCACCGGGATCTGGCACACGCTCGACGCAGCGTGGTCCGCGGTCAGGTGGCCGTGGCTGTGGACGGCGTACGCCGCCGTCCCGCCTGCGGCGGTGGCCGCGATGCTCCGGTTCCCGGACGACCGCCCGGCGGACCTGTGGTTCCTCACCGGCGCGCTGGCGCTGATCACCGGTCTCGTCACCGCCGGCTACGCCCTGGTCGACGGGGGGTTCTGGCCGGCGGCGGCGCTGTCCGCGAGCGGGCTCGCGGCGGCGGTCGCAGTGGCGGTGAGGTCGTGAAGGACCTCGAGTTCGTGGACGTCGACATCGACGTCTGGGTGCGGGCCCCCTCCCCCTGGTACCTGCAGCCGGACGGCCCTTCCGACGAGGAGTGGGCCGCGCTCCTCACCGACGCCGTCTGGACCGGGGCCGACCCGGCGCCGGAGGCCGCCGACCGCGAGCGCACCCGGCGGCTGCTGCTGGCCGCCGGCAGTCGCGAGCACCCGGACCCGGCGTCCGGCTGGGCCTGGAAGTACCTGCACCTGCCGGCGCCGGACGACGAGCCGGTGCCCGCCCTCGTCGCGTTCCTGCCGCCCGACGCCCCGCGCGAGGAGGCGCTGCGCTCGCTGGTGCGTGCGGACGACCCGACCTGCGTGGAGCCGCCCATGGTCGAGGAGGTTGAGACGCCGATCGGCACCGCCCTGCGCGCCCTCGCCTACCACGTGACCGCGGACGCCGACGGCGAGGAAAGCCTGCTGGCCACCCTCTCCTACGCCTGGCGCGCGGAGGGCCCGGCCGGCGACCCGTCGGCGACCCTCGACGTCCGGCTCTGGACCGGTTACACCCCCGACCGCATGATCGCGATGGCCGACGACGTCGAGCAGCTGGCACGGTCGCTGCGCTGGGTCGACGTGCCCGGCGAGACGACGGGATGAGCGTGACGGCCCCGGTCCATCCCATCGGCGGGTACTCCCTAGTGCTCCCGCCGGGATGGCTACGGCTGCCCGCGGCCTCCGGCGCGGCGGAGCCGGTCCTGGACGAGGCACTGGACGAGGCGTTCGCCGGTTTGCCGCGCGACTCCGCGGCGCCGCTGCGCGCCGAATTGCGGCGCCGCGTGCTCGCGCTGGTAGCCGAGGCCCGGTCCTCCGGCGCGGTCGATGTCTACGTGCCGTTGCTCGGCGTCCGGGGACGGCCGTTGCCGGCGTCTGTGGTCGTCGCCGTGACGACGCTGCCGGGCCAGCTGTCCGCCGACCCCGGCACCGCCGGGAACGGCGGAACGGAGCCCGACGGTGCTGCCGTCGCCGGCCTGCTGTCGCGAGTCGCGGTGGACGGCCGCGGCGTCGTGCTGACACTGCCGGCAGGTCCGTGCGCGCGGATCGAGTCCCACGAGCCGCCCCGCGACGATAACGAGGGCCACGGCACCCGGAGAGTGGTGTTCCACCTGCCCATCCCACACGCGACGCAGCTCTGGGTGATCGTGACCTGCACGGTCGCGGACGGCCTGTCGCCGATGACCGAGGCCGTGGTCGACCTGTTCGACGCCCTGCTGAGCACCTGGCGCTGGCGAGAAGGCCTCGTCCTTTAGCCAGAAAAGAACGGTGAGTGGGCAGGCCACGACTGCGCTGAGGGTCGTCGGGCGTCTGATCCGTGTATTCGCCGAGTCGATGGCGAAAGGCGTCGGCGAGGATGTCGACTCCGGACCGGCGTGATCCGGTCAGCTGGTCCGCCCGGGCTGCGCGCGGGACCGGCGGCGCCTCCGGGTTCAGGCGCTCGCTCATGGACCAGGACGCCAAGTTCTGGGCCGAAGCGCTCGCCTTCATCCGGCAGGCCGCGGCGACGGCACCGGCCGAGGGGGCGGGTCGACAGGTTCAGCAGCCCCGTTCATCAGTCGGCTCGGCGACCACGAGGGCATGCTCTGAGATTGCCCGCCGTCGCTGGCCGTCCCGGCAGATGGACATCATCTTCTCTGGGAAGATTCGTCGGAGGCCCCTGTGCGGTTACGGATGGGGCGGGGACTAGCTAGCCGGCCGCACCTTATCCGGGGCCACGACTGAACTGCCCAGCCATACGGCCTCACGCAACTATGCGGCGCCGTGCGTCCACGGTGATCGCCTCGCCCAGTGACCTTCTTGCCCGAACCGACCGGCGCTGCTCGTCGAAGTGGGACGTGAGGAGAATGACGAGTCCCGGTGTGACAAGCATGACGAACGGTATGACCACTATGCACCATCCGCTACGATCGGGCGCCGGTGTCATGGCCAACGGGCTGGTGGACGCGGCGGAACAAGACGGGGAGCGGACGTGCTGACAGCCCGACCCAGGATGCAACGCCGAGGCCGACTCATCGCGGTGCTGGTCGCCGTCGGCCTGGCTATCGCCGCCTGCGGGGATGACGGTGACGACGCCGCCGGTCTGCCCGAAACCACGGCGACGCCTTCGGCGCCCCAGAATCCGGAGGCTGCGGTCGAGTCGGCGTACCGCAACTACGAGAAGACCCATGCCCAGCTGGCAGCGTCCGGCGACCTCGACCCGGCGAAGCTGCGGCCCTTCGCGACGGCCGCCCTCGCGCAGAAGGACGTCGAGGGTCTTGCCTTCATCTTCGATGAAGGCAACCGCATCGTGGGAGAGCCCGGCATCACGGTGACGTCAGTTGATGTCACCACCAAGAAGGCGACACTCGACGCATGCCTGGATGCGAATGACGTGGTCATGGTCGAGGCCGGCACCACACCGGGACCCGATGCCACGGGTCAGGGCAGGCGGCCGATCCGGGTCCAGCTGGTCATGGAGGACGACGGCTGGCGGGTGAGCGGCAAGAAGCCGACCGGTCCCACCTGCTGAGAACGGAGGCTCACGGGGAGAAGCATGAGGTCACGTCAACGCTCCCGGTCCTTGGTCCTGGCGACCCTCCTGGTGCTGTCAGCGGTCATCCCTGCCGGATCCGCTTCCCAGGCAGCGCCGAAGAGCTGCTGGCAGAAGGACATCTTCACCGGCGAGTTGACCTACGTCTGCGACGAGGCGGGCAGCAACGGGCCGGCGGGGCCGGTGAAGAAAGGGGGCAATCGCGGCGGGAACACGGAGCCATCGTGCGCCCTGACCCCACCGGCGACGTACTGCATGGGCGAACGTCCCTGCTTCATCAAGGACAACGTGGTGCCGTTCCTGCCGCCGAAGAGTGATCCGCCGAAACCCGACGCCGAATGGGTCGTCCGGATGTGCCTCGACGGCGGGGCGTGGGAGGGGGAAGCGATCTGGCTCGACGACGCGCTGCCGGTGGAGCCCCCGCTGACCGTTCAAGCTCAGGAGGCGGTCGGTCGTATCAAGGCACCGAAGCTGGGCATGAAGACCGATCCGCCGGTCCGCAGCATCGTGAACCTGGAAACCAGATTCACACCGACGGGCGCCGTTGAAGCGCTCGAAGGAACCTCAGCCTTCGGCCTGGTCGCCATCGCCACCCCGTCCACGTGGCACGTCGTCACCGGCGACGGCGCCGAGCTCGCCTGCGATCTGCCGGTCAAGGACCGGACCGACTGTGCTCACACGTACCGTCGGTCATCCGCCGGGCAATCGAGCCGGGACGAGACCGGGCAGCCCGCCTACGCCACGCGATCGTTCGCCACCTGGACCATCACCTACGAGGACGGTGGCGACCCGGTCGACATCCCCGGCGCGCCCCCCACGCTGACCGGACCGTCGACCACCACGTTCATCCCGGTGGCGGAGATCCAGGCTGTCGTGACTCCTCCCGGTTGAGTCCGCGCCAGACAGGAACTCTCCATGAGCGAGCCGATCATCACCCACGCCTTCGTCGCCGGTGCCGACGGCCGGCCCGGACCGGCCGGGGTGCGCGATGGGTGAGGGCACCTTCGCCGTTGATGACGGTGAGCTGCGTCGCGCGGCCGGGCTGCTGGCGTTGGCGGCCGATGAGGTCCGAGGGTGCGGGTTGCCGCAGGAGACGGAGGATCTGGCGTCGGCGCGGCACCGACACGCCCGATAGATCACGAAGTGCCGCTGCCGTATTAGGGCCGTCATGGTGCCATCCCGCAGCGTCGTGACACCGTGGTGCCGGATCGCCACCCACCGCCTATCACCAGACCCGTACCAATCGGTACGAAAGGTACCCAATAGCATCCTGCGGCATCCGGAGGTTGCGCGAGGTGACCGGACCGAAGGCCCGGCTGCGCCGTGACCGCATCACGGCAGGGGGCCTGCAGCTAAGGCTGGGCCGCGACTACCGGTGGTACCCCTACCGCCGGGTCCGTCGCGACTGGGAGCCCGCGGGAGCCCCGCACACCGACCCGGCGACCGCCCTCGACCCCCTCCGGTGACGACTCGCACCGGTGCCGCCTACTGGTTCGCAGGCTCCCGGGCCGCCGCCAGGTCGGCGAGCAGGTCGGCGAGCAGTTCCTCCTCGTGCAGTGCCCTGCCCGTCGCCCGGAAGACCGCAGCGAGCGCGGCCAGGTCCCGCGTCGGCACGGCGTCCACGACGACCAGTCCCGCCTCGTCGACGTCGGCGCGCACGGCGACCGGGCAGCCCTCCGCCGCCAGCCGACCGACGAGGTCGAGCGCGGCGTTCGACGGGACGCCGTCGGTGCAGACCCTAGGCGGGCAGGACGGCCCGAGCTCGTCGGCCGCGGCTTCCACCACGGTCACGTTCTCGCACACGAAGACGCGCCTGCGGGACGCCAGGGGACCGCGGCCCGGCGACCGACCGGAGGGTGAGCCACAGCGGCTCCCCCGCCCCGGCCGTGGGCCAGCGCGCGGCGGCACCCCCGCCGGCCAGGGACAGGTTGAGGACGAGCACGCGCGACGGCACGCCCCAGCAGTCGCGAGTGGTCCAGCGCATGCGCGTCCCCGAAGAGGGACGCCGCGAGCGCGGCGAGCGGCACGACGTGCGCTCGGTCCCGGTGTCGAGCGGTCAGCTGCCGCCACACGACCGCGACGTCGCGGGCCAGGCCGAGGAGCTCACCGGTGCCGGGACGCGGGAGGACGGCGCCGTCCGGACGGCGCGCGTCTCCCGGGACGTCCACCGGTGGGTGGCTCGGCCACCGCGGGAGCCGCCGAGCTGCGGGTCCTCCAGCAGCGGCACCGCGGCCTGCAGCACGTCACGTACCCGCGGATGCCCCAGGCCGACGGCCTCCGTCACGGCCCCGGGCTGGGCGAGCGTCTCGGCGAGCGGCGAGTCGACGAGCTCCGCCACGAACCACTCCTCGTCCTCGAGCGCCGTGACCAGGATGACGAGCAGGTCACAGGTCTCTACACCAAGGTCGAGGAGCATCTCGGGCTTCCCTTCGAGACCACAGTGCTCGGCGTGATGGTTACCGTGGGCGGCGTCGACCTGCGGGACACCGGCGACATCGTCGCCCTGTGTTCCATGGACGGATCCCGGCAGCCGATCCCACTCGACGACCTCCCGATGCCGACACCCCGCCACCGAGCGTGGAATGGGTCGAGGCCTACCGGCTCTGGGCACGACGGAACGGTCGGCGCGGTCGGTGTTGACGAAGTCTCCAACGGACGGTGTTCCGTCCTCACCACGTTCGGAAGGTAGTTGCGCTTCCAGTTGGGCGAACAGATCGTCAGTGACTCGGACGTACCGCCTCACGACGCCCGTGGCTGGCGTTTGGCGGCCTGCTCTGCATCACGCTGCACGACCTTCGGCACCAGCCGCGCACTCTGTCGGGCCACCGTTTTTGCGTATCGCGGGTCCATGCCCTCCGGCGGGTGCGCCAGGAAGTACTCATATCGCTCGTCTTCACTCAGCGCCGCCAACTCTTCCACGGTCTTGTGCTCGGCCACACGGACCTCCCTGG
>NZ_CDWTMG010000088.1:0-16754 GCF_977945845.1 Frankia sp. CcMO1 | reverse complement strand
TGGGCTGGCGGTCGCGGTCCTGGCGGCGCTGCTCGCCGGTGCGGGCCAGCTCCTCGTCTGCGCAGAATGCGCAAAAAACCATTTATTCACAAAACTTGCCGACTTGCCGGCTAGTTCGTAGCGTTTTTGGAAGGGCGGCAAAGCCTCCCGGCCGGAAGAGCTCGGACGGACTATCGCCCAGCGGATGAACGATGTGGATGAACGATTCGGAGGTGGCGGGATGACGTCCATAGCCGCGGGAGCCGCGGGCAAGCCGCCGGTGAGCGGTGAGCCAGCCGAGGGTGCGTTCGACCACCCCTCGTCCCGGCAGGGCCAGGGCCCCGGAGATTTTCCGGCCGGGGTTCTCCCGGGCGGTCTCGACGGTGGCCTTCAGGATGGTCCATGACCCCCGCGGGCCGGACCCCGCCCCGCGACGCGCCCTGGACCCTGGCGGTCACGCCCTTGTCCTTCCACCGGTCGAAGAAGCCGCAGACCGCCCGCCACGCCGGGAAGCCCGCCGGCAGCGCCCGCCACACGATCCCGTTGCAGGCCACGTACCGGAAGGCGCCCACGATGCCCCGGCGGGCCCGCCCCGGGCCGGCCGCCCCTCGGCACCGGCGGCAACACCGCTTCGGCAACCACCCACCCGGCGTCGCCCAGACCCGACCAGTACCGGTATGTACCTACCACGGCCAGCCCCCGCCGCCCTCACCCCCACCCCAACCCCACCAACATCCACACCAGCCTTCCATCGCGCTCCGTACACACAAGAAGATCTAAAACAGGCTCTGACCGAATGGACCGAATGGGTTGTCCTCCTGCCAATCCGGCAGGGACCGGATTGGCAGGAGGCACAGATAAAGATGGATGCCTCGCTGATCACCATCTACTCTCGGCGGGAAAGATACCCGACGAACCGGGTACCCATGGCTCGACCGAGCGACCACACGATGGCAGAAGACCTTGATCCTTACGTTGATCAGCGAGTTTCGACCGAGCTGATTCGCGGAGCGGTCGCGCGGAGGATGCCCATCGAGGTCCACGGTGTGTACCCGGCCCATTTCACTTTGGTTGCCACGGCGTTGGGCCGACGGGTGCAACAGCCGCTCGGCTCGAATCAGCAGCCAGACAAGATACTTAACGGCGTGCGGCCTGAACTGTTCAAAGCACACGATCCTTACGGCCGGGAGGTGCTATGTATAGCGGTGCCTCCAGGACGTGACTACGTGATTCACTACGCCAGCCTTGTCGCACACGTGATGAACCGGTACACTCGCCATACCGAGCAGTTGCTGCGGGTGTGGTATTATCCGGATGCGGAGCATTCAATCGCCGAATGGACGGGGATTAATGAATCGCTCGTCAACGGTGCTGAAACTGTCGTATTCGGCAAGATTGAATTGCTTTCCGACATTCTTAGTGATGCTGGTTATTACCGTATCGGGCATCAGGAGACATCGTATTATGTTGCCTCGACCTTCAGCCGACCAAGGGGCCGGCGAATCACCTTGCTGGGGGTGCGGTTCAGTTACTGGGGATCTATCGGTGGCCGGCTGGCGCGGCAATGCTGCAAATTTGGTGTCCGCGAGATCATTTATGTAGGGAAGTTGGGGGCACTCGACGAACCGAAGGATATCTACAACAGACTTTTCGTGCCCTCGCGATACGGGTTGCTCTCCGGCGTACGGGTGCGCCAGATATCGGACGGGCCGCCGAATCTGCTTCTCGATCGAGTTCCGGCGCTGGACAGTGGCCTCCATATATCGGTGCCGACGGTGCTGGAGGAGGATCACGTCCAGCGTGAGGTCGCGCGACTGCTAGGCGCACGGACGATAGACAACGAGCTGGCACAGATGGCATTGGCTGTACACGAGTGGAATATCGACACTGGCGGATCGGTGTCATTCAGCGGGCTGCATTATGCGACAGATTACTTGCGCTGCCACGAGGAAACCGACGTCAAAGTAGCGCACTCGCTTGCTTCGGGCCGTGACCTTGAAGCTCGCCGTAAACGTCGATGCGTGGAGCGATTCATCGGCCATTGCCTAGGCAGTTACTTCGCAGACAAGGCGGTGGCCGAGAAATGACGGGTTTCACGACGTCGGACCAGTGGTACCTCGACCCGCGGCTAAGCAGCTTGGCCGCTCCTGAACGGCGCTCCCATCCCCGCAATGTTTTGGACCTCTCGCGCAACGAACTGATCCACCCAGCGCTCGATCCGTTGATGGCCACGGTGCTGCAGAAAATTCCACCGACGGCCGCGACCAGATACCCGATCTACTCAGAACTCATCACCGAACTGGCCGATGTTGTGGACTGCTCTCCTGAGGAATTGGAGATCTTCCCCGGATCCGACGACGCGATAGGAGTGATCATCGACGCGTGTGCCGCCAGACCAGGCTCCTTGATCCTGCAGGATCCCACCTATCCGGCCTACCGGTATCACGCCCAACTGCGAGGCATCAACGTTCTTCCTTGGCTGCCGCGGCCCGGCGAGCTGTCCTTCGTGGTGGACGACGCCATGCGGGCGATGGAACGCAGGCCGTCGACCGTCCTCGTCGTGACGGACCCGCACGGCATGCTGGGCAGGTCCCTCGACGAAGAGGCCATGATGGCCCTTGCCGCGGTGGCCGATCATCATGGAAATCTGCTCGTGATCGATGAGTGTTATCAAGCCTTTCGTGGGGAAGGCAGACCCCGGCACTTCTGCGGATGTGACAACGTGCTAAGGATCGGATCGTTTTCCAAGAGTGCCGGGCTGGCCGGGATGCGTCTGGGTTACGCCATCGGCGCGCCATCGATTGTAGAGTACCTCCGCAAATGGGGTCGGGCTCGCGCTGTGTCCGGCGTTACTGCCTGGGTGGCACTTGAAATGTGCCGTAACCACAAGAAGGAGCTCGACTCGATCCGGAAAGACATCGTCGACGGGCGCGAGTGGCTTGCCGGCCAGGTGGCCGGCATGGAGAAAAGCATTTCGCCGTTGCCAAGTGACGCCAACTTTCTCACCGTGGATGTCGGCGAACCGGACGATGCACGCTGTCTCAAAGAGCATCTCATCAGGAAAGGCGTGATTGTCCGTTCTCATGCAGATTGCGTAGGCTTCGCGTCACTACTTCAGTTCACCGCCGCGCCGGTATCCCTGCTGCATCAAGTTGTCCAGGCGCTGACGGATTTTGACGCCATACAATAAATGCGATCACGGAAGGTATCCGATGATAAGGGAAACCGTCGCCGCCGCATACAAGGACTATGTTCGCGAGACCTGGGCACAAGGAGATTACGCTAAACTTGCCACACGCGTAATGCCGATCGCTGAACACCTGTGCCAGAGCGATGACATTCAACCCGGCAAGGCTGTGCTGGACGCCGTGACCGGATATCGCTATCGCGGAAGCACGCCGGGTACTGCGGCCCGGGGGTGTCGTGGGGCTAGCCGGATTCACGCCTGGAAGCTACTTTGGAGTCGAAATGAAATAACTTGCGCGTTTCGAACCCTCCACAGGCCTGTGACCTGCGATGATGCTCTCGATCACGTATTTGTTACTTCATTACGTCCCCTTTGGCCAGGTCGAGGAGATCATCAAGGCTTATCGACCGCTGCCGGACGGTGTTCCGGAGCGCAACGACTGGGCCAACGAAGCAGTGGCCATCACCCGGCTCGAACAACACTTCACCGACGTGATGACATTCACCGCGACCGTCCCGTGGAACTTCGCGTCCGCTGGGGCTGCCACAGAGTTCTTGTTCACCAACTCCGCGTCCCATATCGCGGCCTGCAGTGGTCTAGATCCGGCACAGGTGGACAAGCTCACCGCCGAGGTCGAACGGCTCACCACAAGGTCATCGATGACATCTGACGGCATTCGTATCGACCTGGAGTACATGATTCTGCTCGGAAAGGTTCCGGCGTGACTACGACCCCCCGAACACCCGTACTGAACATCAACTTCATGTCGCCGGAGGTGGTCGCCGACCCGTTTCCGATCTATGAACGAATCCGGTTGCTCGGCAGGTGTGTTTATAACGGATTGGCCGACGTGTGGATGGTGACTGGATACGATGACGCAGTGGCGATTCTCGGGGATCCCTCCCGTTACTCCTCGCGGGTACTCGCCGATGAGAAATTCGGACCGTGGTACGACGGTGCAGCCACCATGCTGGGCAGCGATCCACCTGACCACGACCGGCTACGTTCCGTGCTGCGCCACTGCTTCACAGTACGCGCCGTGGCGCGCTGGGAGCCGCTCGTCCGCGCCACTGTCGAGGATGTGTTCGCCGCTCTGCGGGAGCCACTACGCGACGGGGAACCCATTGACGTGCTCACTGGCGTGGCGTTCCCACTCGTCGCCCTGGTCACCTGCAGGATGCTGGGCGTCCCGGAGTCGGACAGCAGCCAGGTCATTCGATGGACACAGGAGATGGCCGTCGGCAGCGTTGCCGCGGTGTTGGCGGACACCGAGCCAACGGCCGCGGCACTCTACCGAAATGCGGTGAGCGCGGGGATGGCGTTGGCAGACTATACCCGCAGCAGACTGGCCAGTGAGGCGCCGGCCGAGGACAGCCTGCTAGCGCACCTGCTGGCAGCCCATCGCACGGGAACCCTGACCAGACCGGAGGTCGTAGCCGCCTGTGTACTACTCCTTATGGCGAGTACCGAGACCACGGCCAAGCTGATCGCCAACGCGATCGTTCTGATCGCCGCGCATCACGACCAGCGCCGTGCTCTGCTTGCCGACCGCTCACTCACCGGAGCTGCCGTGGAGGAGGTTATCCGGTTCAGTGGACCGGCGCAGTTCGACCCCAGAACGGTGACCGAGGATACCGCGATCGGTGCGGTCTCCCTGTTGCCCGGCGAAACCGTCTGGGTCTTGACCGCTGCGGCAGGCCGCGATCCCATCCGCTTCCCCCATCCAGAGCGGTTCGATATTACTCGCTCACCCAATCGGCACCTCGGATTCGGTCATGGAATCCATTTGTGTCTCGGCGCTCCGCTCGCACGCGTCGAGGCACGCCTGGCTCTGGAGCAGTTGCTGTCGTTCGTTTCTGACTACGTCGTCACCACCATCGACTATGGACAGTCTTTTTTCGTACGCGGTCCAGTACGCCTGGAGATCGCACGCACCAGACCGGATTAGTGGCCATGCCAGAGCTGTTCGAAACGAAGATCCGATGTGCCGGCTTGACTGAGGTTCGGAAGCGGCTGACCGACGCGGGTGGGTCTCTCGATACATTCGTGCATCAACGCGATACCTACTTCCAGGTACCGGTCGGTTGGCTCAAACTTCGGGTGTCCGTAGACGCCGCACAACTGGTCGCATACCATCGACATCAGGGGCCCGACCGGCGGTGCATATACATCACAACCGACGTCACCGATCCCGATTCGTGCAGGAACGTCTTCGGGGCTTTGCTGGGAGTGCTGGTCGACGTGGTCAAGACCCGGGAGGAATGGAGACTCGACTCGACTATCGTTCATCTTGACGAGGTTGTCGGACTAGGCGCGTTCGTTGAGCTCGAAACAGCCGTTATACCTGGCATGCAGGCCGATATTATTCATCGGCGACACCGACGATCACTCGCTTTGGAGGCCGAACCCGACATCCCCATGTCCTACGCCGATCTGCTACTGGGTCTGTCGCATTAGGAGTCGAAATGAAATAACTTGCGCGTTTCGAACCCTCCACAGGCCTGTGACCTGCGATGATGCTCTCGATCGCGTATTTGTTACTTCATTACGTCCCCTTAGCTTGATTTGCCAACCTTTCATTCGTCCATCCGAACATGGCCATAACGGTAGAAGACAGAGATAGGATCGGGGTTATGGAATCGGCCCGGGGAAAAATAGGCCAGTCTCTTATAGATGCGACTCTGAGCAGTGAGAGTTTGATCGAGATGCAGCGGCGTATGCTGCGTATTCGACACTTCGATGAGCGTGCTATTGAGTTGCAGGCGAAGGGTTTGCTTCCTGGATGGCTTCATACGTCGATCGGGCATGAGGCCGCGGCTGTTGGGGCGTGTATGGCTCTTCGCGGCGATGACTATATGATCGGCTATCATCGGTCGCACGGCCATTTGATCGGTAAAGGTTCGCAACTTGGTCCGTTGATGGCTGAGCTCCTTGGGAAGTCAGCAGGAGTCTGCCGGGGCAAGGGTGGGTCGTTGCATCTGACGGATTTCTCGGTGGGCAGCCTTGGTGAGTCGGGGATTGTTGGTGGGAGTTTGCCGATTGCGGTTGGAGCAGGATTGAGTGCGAAGATGCGCGAGACAGGTCAGGTATGTTTGAGCTTTTTTGGTGATGGAACTGCCGGCCCGTTCGGTGGAGGAGTGATGCTTGTTCAGCTTCGTCACGAGACGCGCGATAACTCTTCCTTGCCCTGCAGCTCAGCCGCCACGCGACATCACGGAACGCTCACTCTATCGACGGGAGGCATGCCATGACGACGGATGACCCACATGGCGTCAAGAATCGCGGTCGGATCATCTGGACTATGGGGGACTACCAGCTGATCGCCGACCGGCAGCTACCCATTGCCGAAGCGCTGTGCGACTGGGCCGGAGTGCGGGCGGGCCAGCGGGTTGTCGACGTGGCCACCGCCACCGGGAACGTAGCGCTAGCCGCGGGCCGACGGGGCGCGCTGGTCACCGCCGTCGACATCACGCCGCGGATGGTGGAGCTGGCCCGGGCCCGGGCCCAGGAGGCCGGGTTGGAGATCACCGTCCTCGAAGGCGATGCCGAGGACCTTCCCTTGTCGGACGCCAGCTGCGACGTGGCTCTCTCCGCCTGCGGCATCTGGTTCGCACCGCGACCCGACGCGGCCACCGCCGAGGTCCACCGAGTGCTGCGGCCCGGCGGCCAGGTTGGCCTGGCGAACTTCACCCCTACCGGGTTCATGGGCCGGCTCAACGCGATCATAAAGCGTCGCCTCCCCCTCCCCGAGAGCCTGCCCGAGCCCAATGAGTGGGGAGTGCGCGACATCGTGCTCCCCAGGCTCACGCCCTACTTTCACGACATCGAGTGCATATCCGCGTGTATCAGGTACTCCTTCCCGACAGCGGCGGCCGCCGCGGACTTCTTCCTCCGTTACTCCCCGCCCCACGTCGCCGCCTTGATCTCGCTGGACCCACCGGCCGCGCGGGAATTGCGACAGGAGATCGAGAGCTGTTTCACTGAGAATTCCGTGGTGGCGGACCGGGTCGAGCTCGACGCTGAGTATCTGCTTGTACGGGCCCAGGCGCGCTGACCGGTCGACCATGGACATGGCGGGGTCAAATGGGCGTAGCAACGTCTCGATATGATGATCGCTTTGGCGTCGAGGGACTGGATGGTGGAGCCGAGGGACTGATGGTGGATGGGCCGGCGGGAGCAGTTGACAATCGAGGAGCGGGAGGTAATTTCCCGAGAGCTGGGTCGGAACCAATCGGCGCGGATCATCGCGAAGATGCTCGGCCGGCATCACTCGACGCTTTCACGGGAGATCGAGCGTAACGGCGGCGAGGAAGCATACTGGGCGGCGGACGCGCAGGCGCGTTGTGACGCGATGCGCGCGCGTCCGAAGGAACGCAAACTCGTCGCGTCGCCGCCGTTGCGCGACGAGGTCAACGCGGGCCTGGACGAGAAGTGGTCCCCGAAACGGATCAGCGAGAGACTGCGTAAGGAGTTCCCCGATGACGAGAGCATGCGCGTGTCCCACGAGACGATCTACAAGTGGAGCCGCCTGCAGGACGGTGGGGAACTGCGAACCGAGCTGGAGATCATGCTGCCCAAGGGCTGGACTGGGTGGGTCAACCAGTCGTGCAGCACTGTGACCAGGGGGCAGGATCGTCGGCATGGTCAACATCAGTGAGCGGCCGAAGGAGGCCACCGACCGTGCCGTGCCCGGGTTCCGGGAGGGTGATCTCATTGAAGATCCACAGTGGCAGGCCGATCCGGTGCGGCCGGCCCGGCCCGTGGCGAGGATGGTGGGGTGCAGCGGGAGCAGCGTCGCGTGCGGGTCGAGCAGTTTCGCCGACAGTTTCGGCGTCTCGGTGACCGGGCCGGGGTCGGAACAGGGGCCGGGGACCGGGCGGAGCTGGCCCGGATGCTGCGGGCGGCGCTCGGGGAGCGACCGACCACGGCCGGGTCGATGGTCGCTGGCACCAGTGTGGATCATGATCGAGCGGTCCGGCCCATGGTCGACGCCTCGGCCCGGCGCCGGGCCGAGTACTCCTCCGACGCCTCGAACTACCGGGTGCCACCCGCGGTCGTGGTGTTCCCCCGGGAGGTCGAGGACATCCTGGCGATCGTGGCGGTTTGCCGGTCCACCGCGACCCCGCTGACCACCCGGGGAGCGGGTACCTCCATCGCGGGCAACGCCGTGGGCCCCGGGGTGGTGATGGATCTCAGCCGCCACCTGCACCGCGTCATCTCCCTGGACCCGGCCGCCCGCACCGCGAGCGTGCAGCCCGGGGTCATCCTGGACAGCCTCCAGGCGGCGGCTGGCCGGCACGGGCTGCGATTCGGTCCGGATCCCTCCACCCATGCCCGCTGCACCATCGGCGGCATGATCGGCAACAACGCCTGCGGCGCACGGGCGATCGCCTACGGCCGGACCGCCGACAACATCGTCGACCTCGACGTGCTCGACGGCACGGGACGTCGGCTGCGGGTCGGCCCGGGTGGCTCCGGGCATCCGGCAGTCCCCGGGCTCGACGACCTCGTCCGGGCCAACCTGGCGGTCCTGCGCACCGAACTCGGCAGGTTCCCCCGCCAGATCTCCGGCTACTCGCTGGAGCACCTGCTGCCCGAACGCGGCGGCGACCTGGCGAAGGCACTGGTGGGCTCCGAGGGCACCTGCGTGGTCGTGCTCGGGGCGACCGTCCGCCTCGTCCCCCGACCGGCCGCGACCGCGATGGTCGTGCTGGGCTATCCGGACATGCCGGCCGCCGCGGACGCCGTGCCGCTGCTGTTCCCGCACGCTCCGCTGGCGGTGGAGGGCATGGACGCGCGCCTGGTCGACATCGTGCGCCGGCACCGGGGACCGCGGGCCGTACCGGAGCTTCCCGCCGGCACCGGCTGGCTGTTCGTCGAGGTCGGTGGGGCGAGCCCGGCGGAGACGCTCGCGGCCGGCCGGGCGTTGGCGGCCGCCGCGGGCACGAGGGCCACCCGGGTGCTGCCCACCGGCCCGCAGACCCGCGCCCTCTGGCGGATCCGCGAGGACGGCGCGGGTCTCGCCGGGCGGACCGCGGCGGGGGAACCGGCCTGGCCCGGCTGGGAGGACGCGGCCGTGCCGCCGCAGCGCCTGGGGGCCTACCTGCGTGACTTCGAGGACCTGCTGCGTGCGCACCGGATCGACGGGGTGCCGTACGGACACTTCGGGGACGGCTGCGTGCACATCCGGCTTGATCTACCGTTGGCGGACGCCCCGGGGCGCCTGCGCCCGTTCCTGACCGAGGCCGCCGACCTGGTCGCCTCCTACGGCGGCTCGATATCCGGTGAGCACGGGGACGGCCGGGCCCGCGGTGAGCTGCTGGCCAGGATGTACTCGCCGGCCGCGCTCGGCGTCTTCGCCGGTTTCAAGGCCCTGTTCGATCCGGACGATCTTCTCAATCCGGGTGTGCTGGTCCGGCCGAGGCCGATCGACGCCGACCTGCGCCTGCCGGCGGCTCGCCCGCTGCCCGCCAGCGGCGGATTCGCCTTCACCGCCGACGCGGGGGAGTTCGGGCGGGCCGTCCACCGCTGCGTCGGGCTGGGCACCTGCCGGGCCGACACGCCGGCGGCCGGCGGCTTCATGTGCCCGTCGTACCTCGCGACGCGCGACGAGAAGGATTCCACCCGCGGCCGGGCCAGGGTGCTGCAGGAGATGGCGAACGGCTCGCTGGTCCGCGGAGGTGCCGGGGGCGCCCGGGCCCCGGAGGTGGCCGAGGTGCTCGACCTGTGCCTGTCGTGCAAGGCGTGCGCGCGCGACTGCGCGGCCGGGGTGGACATGGCGACGTACAAGTCCGAGGTGCTGTTCCGCGCCTACCGGCATCGGCTCCGGCCGGTCAGCCATTACGTGCTCGGCTGGTTGCCCCGCTGGGCCCGGGTCGCCGGGCGGGCGCCACGCCTGGTCAACGCGGTGCTGGCCGGACCGGCGGTGCGACGGCTGCTGCTGCGGGTGGGGGGCATGGACGTGCGCCGCGAGGTGCCGGCCTTCGCCAGGCAACCGTTCAGCCGCTGGTGGCGCGAGCACGGCGGCCCGGACCGGGGAAACGGGTACCTGGCTGACGGGCGGCCGGCTGATGGGCAAGCGGCCCACAGACGCGAGGCCCACAGCCGGGAGGTGGTGCTGTGGATCGACACGTTCACGGAGGCCTTCTCCCCCGAGGTCGGCCGAGCCGCCGTGGCAGTGCTGGCGGACGCCGGCTACCGGATGATCGTGCCGCCGGGCCCCGCGTGCTGTGCTCTCACCTGGATCACCACCGGCCAGCTCGACGGCGCGCGCCGCCGGTTGCGGGCGACCGTCGACCGCCTCGCGCCGTACGCCCGGGCCGGGACGCCGATCGTCGGTCTGGAACCGTCCTGCACGGCGGTGCTGCGCGGCGACCTCGTCGAGCTGCTCGCGGGCGACCCCGCCGCCGCGCTGGTCGCCGGTGCGGTGCGTACCCTCGCCGAGCTGCTCGGCGACACCGTCGGCTGGACTCCGCCGCGCCTCGACGGGGTGCGCGTCCTCGCCCAGCCGCACTGCCACCAGCACGCGGTCATGGGATTCGCCGCCGACCGCGGCCTGCTGGCGGTGGCCGGCGCGGACGTCACCGTCCTCGCCGGGTGCTGCGGCCTGGCCGGCAACTTCGGCATGGAGGCCGGGCACTACGACGTGTCGATGGCGATCGCCGCCCGCACCCTGGGCCCGGCGATCGCTTCGGCTCCCGCGGGCACTGTGCTGCTCGCCGACGGATTCTCCTGCCGGGCCCAGGCCGAACACGTCGCCGCCCGGCGCGGGCGGCATCTCGCCGAGCTGCTCGCCGAGCATCTCGCCGGGCTCAGATCTCCACGGTGAAGACCGTCGCCGGCAGGCCGCCACCGTCGGCGACCGCGGACGGGCCGGCCGGGTTGCCGGCCAGCTCCCCCCGGGGAACGGCGAGCACGACGACGGGGTGGTTACGGGCGAGCTTCGCGACCAGTGGCCGGAGCCGGGCGACCTCCACCCGGGTGTGGCCGACCTGCACGACTCCCGTCATCCCGCCATCGAGGCGGACGAATCCGTCGGGAACGTGCGACCCGGTGTGCAGGGCGGCCTCGTTCTCGTGCCGCCACTGTCGCTCGCTGATCCAGGCCAGCACCCGCGACCCGCCCACCCCGGCGTTCTCGATCCGCAGCCGGGCGCGGGCGACCATGGCGTGGCGCACGGCCCCCGCCGCGCTCGTCGTCGCCCCGTCGGATTCCAGCTCCATCGAACTGGCCAGCCGGGTGCCCTCGGCGGTGAGCCGTACGAGCCGGCCCTGGCCGGCGAGTACGGGATCGGCGGAGGCGACTCCGGCGTTCTCCCATCGCTTCACGACGGCGCGAGCCGCGTTCTTGGAGATCGGGTGTTCCGGGCCGAGAATCTCCGAGATGTCCGATTCGAAGGCGGCTCGCATGTCGAAGATCCATTCGAGGGCGTGGAGATCCCGTTGGTTGAGGCGAACGTGCTCCCTGTCCGCTCTGCTCTTGCGAGGCTGGTCTGACACCGTGCTCCCTGGGGTTTATGGCTGGGAAGTCTATGGGCGCGGGGTTCTGCGGTCGTGATTGTCGTCAACCCGGCCGGGGTGGTTCCACGTGTTGTCGCGATGTGCCGCTCCGTGGGGCCGGGACTTGTAGCCCTATGGAGTCGAAATGAAATAACTTGCGCGTTTCGAACCCTCCACAGGCCTGTGACCTGCGATGATGCTTTCGATCACGTATTTGTTATTTCATTACGTCCCCTATAGGGCCGGGCGGTACCGGTCAACCGGGTTGCCCGGAAGTGTCGGGAAGCGTGCCGGTGGAGTGCGGTGTGCACGGGCGCACCCGGCTTAGCGGGGAGACCGTGTCTCGGAGTGTTCCTGGTGGTCACCCGCCCCCGTCCGCCGACGGCCTGCGGTAATTTTTCGCCCGGCCTTATGACCGTAGGGCCCGGATCGGGCATGGGGTGCCGGTAGATGGCTCGATCCGGGACTTCTCTTATTCTGCTGCCTCTGGGGGAAATTCGTTATGATCACTACAGGAATGTGGCCGTGTGAATGTTGCACTGTATTGTCCGGAATTCGACGGATCGGGATTATCTCGGCACTGACCCGCGTTTCGCGGGTCAGTGGCCCCGGGGGACCCGATGACCTCGACCGGTCAGGGGGGTAGGACCGATCAAGAAAGTAGGACCGATCGGGGAAGCCGGATCGAGCAGGGGAGTGGGGCCGATCGGGGGAGCCGGACCGGGCCGGAGGGCGGACCGGACGACCGCACGGGCCTGCTCCGCCTGCCCGTTCTGCCGCATCCCCGCCCCCGCTGGAGCGTCCCGAGCGGACGGGCGGTTCGGCCGCGGAACCGGTCGGTCCCCGGGTGGACGTTGGTCCCCGGGTGGACGTCGGGCCACAGGTGTCGGTCGTGATACCCACCCGCAACGAGGCGCACAACGTCGAACCGCTGCTGCGGCGCCTCGACGATGCGCTGCACGGCCTGTTCGGAGAAGTGATCTTTGTTGACGACTCCGACGACGGAACACCCGAGGTCATCGCGCGCGTCCGCCCCTCGATGCGGTTACCGGTACGGGTGCACCATCGGACCCCGGCCCAGCGGGTCGGCGGGCTGGGGGCGCGGTCAGCGAGGGCTTCGCGCTCTGTGCCGCACCCTATGCGGTGATCATCGATGGGGACCTCCAGCATCCGCCGGAGACCATCCCGGCGCTGCTCGGCACCGCCGTGGAACATGCCGCCGACGTGGTGATCGGCAGCCGGTACGTGTCCGGCGGCAGCGCATCGGGGCTCGCTGGAAGCATGCGGCACCTGGTCTCGACGGGGTCCAACCGGTTGTGCCGGTGGGTCTTCCCCCGTCGGCTGCGCGGCGTCTCGGACGTGATGAGCGGCTTCTTCCTGGTGCGGGTTGCCGTCGTGGACCGGGCCGGCCTGCGACCGGACGGCTACAAGATCCTGCTGGAGCTGCTCGTCGCGTCCGGACGGCTGCGTGTCCGCGAGATCGGGTACGCCTTCGCCGAGCGGCACGCCGGGACCTCCAACGCCTCGCTGACCGAAGGCGCCCGCTTCGCCCGGCGGCTGTTCGCGTTGCGGGTTCCGAAGCCCGCGCGCTTCGCCCTGGTCGGGGCGTCCGGGACGGTGCCGAACCTGCTTGGCACCGCCGTGCTTCACCACGTCGGCCTGCACTACCTGGCCGCGGCGATCGTCGCGACCCAGATCGCCATCGGCTGGAACTTCCTCGGCTGCGAGCTCCTGGCCTGGGACCGGGAGACGGGTTCCCGGCTGCGTCGCTATCCGGCGTTCGCGCTCATCAACAACCTCGATCTGGTCATCCGGCTGCCACTGCTCGCGGTGCTGGTCGGGCGATGGCATCTCGGCGTCGGCATCTCGACCCTGATGTCCCTGGCCGCCGCGGTGATCGTCCGATACCTGGTGGTGGATCGGCTGGTGTACCGGCGACGGGCGGTGCCTGAGCGGGCGGCGTCGCCGTCGCGCGGAAGGCCGTCGGAGGACGGGGTGCCCGGTGCGGTTTCGTAGCCCACCCGCCGGTGACGGCGTACGCCTCGGCGCCGACGGGGTCCTCATCCGGCTGTTCTGTTCCGGGCATGTGCAGCTCCCCGACGGGCGGATCCTGCTTGCCGGCGGCACCTTGGCGTATTCCACGCCAACGACGAACTACAAGGGAATGGCGAGGAGCTAATTCGCCGATACCACGGTCGCCGAGTACGTGGCCGACCTCCCGAAGCTCGTCGCGGCGAACTGACCCTCCATCCAGGCCGGGGACCGGACCCGCCGCGGTGTCGCCCGCCCGCGGTGCTCCGTGCCCACCCCTTTCAGGCAGGTACAGGTGACATCCGATTCTGATTCTGATGCTGATTCCGATTCCGAAGTCCCGCGTGCGCGGGCGCTCCCCCGCGGTGCGCGTCGGCAGGCCCGTGCGCACCGAGCTCCCCGCGTGCCCCGACGCTCACCTCGGCCGTGGATCGCAGTGGCCGCGAGGTGGGGGGCCGCGGGGTGGGGGCCGCCCTGCACACCACGTCGGCCCTCGTGCTGTCCGAGCTGGCCGGTCTCGACGGGAGCACGTCCTACCTCCTGCCCGGAGCACTCGCGATCGTCCTGCCTCGGATGTTCGGCCGGGGTGGCCGGGGCCGGCGGATCCCGTGGCTCGCCCGGCTCGCGTGCGAGTCGGGCGGCTGGTACGTCTACATGTTCGCCGGTTCGCCGGACATCAGGCTGGTCTCGTACGGCGGTCCGCGCCTGGGCCAGCCGTTCGCCGTGGTGCTGGGCGCGGTGGCGGCGGTGACCGGCGGCTTGGTCCTGTCCCGTCGGTTCCGGGCGCGGGCCCGCGGGTCGACCCCCGGCGCCAGCCGCCGGCGCCGCTGGGTGTGGGCGCTGGTCAGCGTGCCCCTCGCGGTGACGCTGGGGGTGCGTGCGGCCGAGCATCACCACGTCGTGCTGCTCGCCACATGGACGATCGTCTCGCTGCTGATGCTGCTGGTCGCCAGCCTGACTCTCGTGCGCGGCCAGTACAGCTGGCAGCGCCCCGAGCGGGTGCATCACGTGGACCTGACCGGCAACCTCGCGCCCCGCAACCGCTTCTCGCTCATCGTCCCCGCCCGCGACGAGCCGGTGCTCGGGAGGACCCTGACCCAGATTCTTGCCGGCGACTACCCCCACGACCTGGTGGAACTGGTCGTGATGGTGTCCCATGACGAGGTCGACCAGGAGACCCGGCGGGTCGCCGAGGAGATCGCTGGCCGGCATTCCAACGTGCGGGTCGTCGCGCCCGAAGGCAGCCGGCGTAGTAAACCCCTGTCCCTGGAGGACGCCCGCCGGCACTGCACCGGAGACCTGGTCGGCGTCGTCGACGCGGAGTCCCTGATCGCCGGGGGACTCCTGCGTTACGTGAACACGCTGGCCCTGCGCCACGCCGACGTCGGCATCTTCCAGGGCGGCGTGCAGCTCATGAACGCGCGTGCCACGGCGTGGCGGCGCGCCGCGGACCACTCGCCGATGCGGGCGTTCCTCCACTGGTTGGACACGGGCACCTCCTGGTGGCGGGCCCGCAGCTGCCTCGAGTACTACATCTGGTTCATGTCGCGGCTGCGTTTCCAGGCGCGCGCGCGTTTCATCCCACTTGGCGGCAATACGGTGTTCATTCGGCGAACGGTGCTGGAAAGGCTCGGTGGGTAGGACGTCTCCTGCCTCACCGAGGACTGTGACCTCGGGGTGCGGGCCTCGGTCGCCGGAATCCCGACCGCGGTCTTCTACCACCCCGATCTGACGACCCGGGAGGAGACCCCGGAAAGCCTCACGAAACTCGTCGTCCAGCGCACCCGCTGGATGATGGGGTTCATGCAGGTCCTCTTCAAGGGGGACTGGCGGGCGCTTCCGGGAGCACGCCAGCGCATCATGGCGGTGGAGATGCTCACGATGCCGTTCTTCCAGGCACTCGCCGGCGTCCTGCTGCCGGTGTCGCTGGTCCTCACGTTGTTCCTGGCGGCGCCGACCGGTCTGGTCATCGTCTTCTGGCTTCCGTTCGGTGCGACCGTCATGACGGTCTTCTCCGAACAGGCGGCGTTCCGCGAGTTCGCCGAGGCGTACGGGCTCGATCTGCGTCGCTGGGACAGCGTGCGGCTCGTGCCCTGCGCCCCGCTGTACCAGCTCGCGCTTTCCGCCGCCGCAGTGCGCGCCACGGCCCGGTTGCTGCGTGGCTGGGTCGAGTGGGAGAAGACCTCCCACTCCGGGGCCCACCACAGCACCGCCTCCGGCCGCTTCGAGCTGGAGGCGGCGTCGTGACCGCACCCGACGCCGCGAACCCGTACCCCCGACTGCTCGGCCCGCAGACCGCCGTGACCTGGATCGCCGCCCGGGCCGGGGAGCTCGCCGGCCGACTGGTCGGCTGGGCCGGCGCCCGCCGCCGCAGCCTGCTCCTGCTCGCCGTGCTCCTGACGGTGGTGGCGGTGCTGCACGGTTATAACTTCGACGGCTGGCCGGGCCGCGTCACCGACGACGAGGGCACGTATGCCGCCCAGGCGTATTCGATGCAGTACTGGAACCGGATCGCGCATTACACGTACTGGTACGACCATCCGTTCGGCGGATGGCTGTTAATTGCCATCTACACGAAGATCACTGGTGGTTTCAACCGGGCGCCGACGGCGGTCACCGCCGCCCGCGAGCTCATGTTCGGCGTGCATCTGGTGAGCTGCGTGCTACTGTACCGGTTCGGCCGGCTCCTCGGCCTACGACGGTTCTTCGCCGGCCTGGCCCTGCTCGTCTTCTCGCTTTCACCGCTCGCCCTGTGGTATCAGCGGATGGCGTTCCTCGACAACATCGCCGTGATGTGGCTGCTCGCCGCCCTGGTGTGCGCGGCGTCGCCGCGCCGCAGTGCCGCGGCGGCGGCGTTCGCCGGGATCTTCATGGCCTTCGCTTTCTGGTCGAAAGAAACCGTCCTGATCTTCCTCCCGGGGTTGTACGTACTGCTCCGGCAGAATCGTGATCCTCGTAACTGGCGATTCGTGCGGCGCAACTTCATGGGCTGCCTGATCGGCGTGTGCGGTATCTACATCCTGTATGCGGCCGCGAAGAACGAGCTGTTCGAGGGTAAA
>NZ_CDWTMG010000087.1:0-16804 GCF_977945845.1 Frankia sp. CcMO1 | reverse complement strand
GTACTAGTCCTCTCATCGGGAGGTGTGCCATGGCCGCGAACATTCTCGGCTTCCCTGAACCACCATTCCCTGCAGGCAGGTCGGGAATACGGATGGCGGGTCAGGAATACGGATGACGGGGACAGCCGGGTACAGCGGAAGCAGCCCTACGAGCCCTCCGCGAGCCCGCTACGGGGTTAGTCCGGGGTTAGCTCGGGGGGGGGGTTAGTCTGGGGGTAGTCCGGCTTGGGCGCCGGTTCCACCGTCGGCAGCCGCTGCCGTCGGCCGTCGGCGGCCGTGATTCTCCGCGGCTCGGCTACCCGGTCGGCTGCCTGGGGCAGCCGCTCGGACGGCCCGCCGAGAGTTGCCGTTGTTTAATGTTGTGCGCTTTCGTTGCTTCAACACGATTGCCCGATGTCATACGGCGATGATCTGTTGTTGCGGGGGTGGACGCCAGTCGGATGATCGGCGGGGGTGCCGCCGAGGGATGCTGGGATTTCTTTGGGTCGCAGACGTGAGTGGACCGGGCGCGGGCGACCTGGCGCCCACGCCGGCGGTGAGATAGGTGTGTTGTCTGGCATGACAGTGGGTAGTGGTGGGGTTTCTGGCGACATTACCTGCCCACCTGTTGTGCCAAGGCAGTGTTCCTGTCGGTGCGGGTCGCCTATATGCGGGAGGCCGGACTCTCGGGGTCGATGGTCGACATCGACCTGTTCGGGGTAGGCGAACCGGTGGCACCGGAGCGCCCGCGCCCCCGAGGCGGGCGGTGCGACCCGCACGGACCGATCAGGCGCGACCGCCTGTCGGGCATCACTTGTCCGCAGGACCCTTCTGCACGGCTCTTCTGCGGGTCGAGGCATGTACGCGGCACAGACGGGCGGGTAGGAGTTGACTGACGGCACCTGGCGGCACCCGAGAGGACGAGGTGGACCGATGAGCCTGAGCATTCGCAACCGACTGACCGGAACCGTCACCGACATCACCGAAGGTGCGGTGATGAGCACTGTGACTGTCGACCTCTCCGGCGGGCAGACCGTCACCGCCGCGGTGACCCTTGATGCGGTCAAGGACCTCGACCTCTCGGTGGGGGCCACCGTCGAGATTCTGATCAAGTCCACCGAGGTGGCGCTGGCCACGGGCAGCGTGGATGGTCTGAGCATCCGTAACCGGCTGCGCGGCACGGTGTCCAGCCTGGAGACCGGCGGTGCCATGGCCGTCGCGCATATCGCCCTCGATGGTGGCGGCGAGCTCACCGCGGCGATCACCCTGGCCGCCGCGACCGACCTCGGTCTGGCCGCGGGTTCCTCGGTGACCGCCCTGGTCAAGTCGACGGAGGTGGCCCTCGCGGCAGCCTGACGGGGCCGGCCCCGCGCCCAACCGCGGAGTCGAGCCGGGTCTTGGTCCCGGGGCACGTTCGAACAGGGGAGAGACGCTGTGCGGGCGACCTTCATGGTGGGACGGATCGCTGGAGTCCGGATCGGGGTCCACTGGAGCGTGCTGCTCATCTTCGGCATCATCGCGTTCGGCCTCGCGCAGGGTCGCCTCCCACAGGTGTACCCGGGCCATGCCCTGGTGGTGTACTGGTTGGCGGCCCTTGCCGCCGCGGTGGTTTTCTTCGCCTCGCTGCTCGCCCACGAGGTGGCGCACGCCCTGGTGGCCCGGCGCAACGGGGTGGCCGTGGACGACATCGTGTTGTGGCTGCTGGGCGGGGTGGCCCGGCTGAAGTCGGAGGCGTCGAGCCCGGCAGCGGAGCTGCGGATCGCGGGTGTCGGCCCACTCGTCAGCCTTCTGCTGGGCGGGCTCTTCGTGCTGGGCGCCTGGCTGCTCGCCCTGGCGTCCGCGCCCGAGCTCCTGGTCGAGGTGGTGGCCTGGCTGGCGGGCATCAACCTGCTGCTCGCCGTCTTCAACGCCTTTCCCGCCGCTCCGCTCGACGGTGGGCGGCTGCTGCGCGCCTTCCTGTGGTGGCGTACGGGAGATCGGCTGCGGGCGACCGCCGGGGCTACCGCAGCCGGACGCGTCCTCGGCTGGCTGCTCGTCGTTCTGGGACTCCTCGTGTTCATGGGAGGCGGCGGATTCGGCTGGCTCTGGCTGGCCCTGATCGGCTCGTTCCTCATCGCGGCCGCCACCGCCGAGGGACGGCAGGCGCAGTTGCGCGGTGTGCTCGCCGGCGTCCCGGTACATGACGCCATGACGACGAAGCCGCTCACGGTGCCCGCGGCCCTGACCGTCGCGAACCTGCTGGCCGGCCCGCTGTACCGGTACCGGCACTCGGCGTTCCCGGTGACCGGCGAGAACGGAGCCCCGGTCGGGCTGGTGACCCTGGACGGCGCCAAGCAGGTGCCGCCGGAGAAGAGCGGCACGGTAACGGTAAGCGAGGTGATGGTGCCACTGTCGCGGACCACCATCGCGGGTCCCGACGACCCGCTGGCGGATCTGCTGCCGCGCATGGAGCCCGGCGCCGAGCACCGCGTCCTGGTGATGGACCAGGGCAGACTCGTCGGGATCCTGTCGCTGTCGGACATCAGCCGCATGGTGACGTGGCTGATGAACGCCGCCCCCGGGCCGCGCGAAGTCCCGTGACCGAATCCCACCGCCAACGCGGGCCTTCGGCTACCGCGGTTGGCGGCGGTCAGCGGAGATCGTCGGGTTCCCTGGCGGCATAGATCGCTGTTTCGGCGCGGATGGCGGCGGCCACGTTGCGGGCCGCCGCCGCGACCTCGGGGCCGAGTCCGAGGCCTGCTGAGAAGGTATGGCCGGAGATTGCGTAGATGACGAGATGCCGGGGAAGCCGGCCGAGTGTTCGGCTGATCTCGATGGTGTCCGCGAGGCCGAGCGCGTGGGTCGATGGCCCGACGAGATCCGCCGGCAGTGTGCGGTCGTTGGCCGGTAGGCGGTGCACGGTTCCGGGCGGGGCCGCGGAATGGGCGGCGTCGATGATCCAGACGGCGTCGGCCCCTTCCCAGGCGGCAAACAGTCCTGTCGGCTCGCCGGCGCATTCGACCACGTCGACGCCAGGTGGGAGCGTGCAGCGTAGCTGATGCGCGACTGCCAGGCCGACGGCGTCGTCGTGTCGGTCGGGATTGCCGATCCCGATGACGGTCAGCCGTGCTCGATGTGGAGGGTCAGGAAGTGGGTTGCACATGAGATGCAGGGGTCGTAGTTGCGGATGGCCCGTTCGCAGCGCAGGGCGAGTTCGGGCTCTGGCAGGTCCATGAAGCGTTCCACCACGCCGCGCAGGTCTTCTTCGATCGGACGTTGGTTCTGGGCGGTTGGTGGCACGATCTTTGCGTCGAGGATGGTGCCGTTGTGGTCGATCGTGTAGCGGTGGTAGAGCAGGCCGCGGGGTGCCTCCGTGACCCCGTAGCCGGTTCCCGCCCGGGGCGGGGCCTCCAGCGCGGGGGGGTCCGGGCTCGGTGTAGTCCGCGATGATCCGCAGCGCCTCGTCGGCGGCGTGGACCATCTCGATGCAGCGCACGATGATGCTGCGGTAGGGGTTGCGCTCCGGTGGGCGCAGGCCGATCTCGGCGGCGGTCTCGCGGGCGGCGGGCGCCAGGCACTGCGCGCCCAGCGCGAAGCGAGCCAGCGGTCCGGTGAGGTAGGAGCCGCCCGCGGCCAGGGTCGAGTGCAGAGCGTTCGACCAGGGCACCTGTTCTTCGGTGAAGTGCCGATCGTAGTCGGCCGGGGCGATGTCGAGGCCATCGGTGGAGGCGATCCGGCCGCGCTCAACGGGGTATTCGCCAGGTTGGTGGAGCGCGACGAAGGTCTGGTGGAGTTCGTCTTCGGGGAAGTCCAGGGCGGCGGTGAATCGGGCGGTGTCCCGGGCGATGTCTCGCGCCTGTTCCAGTTGCCCGACGAACTCGGTCAGGTCGCGCCGGCGTGGTGCCCGGTACCAGCCGCCGACCCGCGCGTTGACGGGGTGGATCGCGCGGCCGCCGATGACCGTCATGAGCGTGTTGCCGGCCTTCTTCAGCGTAAGTCCCAGCTTGACCAGGGCGGGCTGGTCCTGGGCAAGGTGTAGTGCGCTGTCGTAGCCGAGGAAGTCCGGCAGGTGCAACAGGAAGACGTGTAGCGCGTGACTCTCGATCCATTCACCGCAGTAGATGAGCCGCCGTAGGGCGGCGGGTGGGCCGGTGACCGTGATGCCACAGATCTGTTCGATGGCTGCCAGCGCGCTCATCTGGTAGGCGACCGGGCAGATGCCGCAGATCCGGGCGGTGATGTCGGGTGGCTCGGTGTAGGCCCGGCCGCGGAGGAACGCCTCGAAGAAGCGCGGCGGTTCGAAGATCTTCAGGTGGGCCTCGTCCACCCGCCCGTCGATGATCTTGATTAGCAGCCTTCCTTCGCCCTCGACCCTGGTGAGCGGGGGAGGTGCGATGGTCCTAGTCGCGCGCATCGGTCTCACCGCTTCCCGAACCCTCGCCGGGGGCGTCGCGGAACGTCGGCGCGGCGGTGTTGAACGTCCGGAACACTCGGTCGACGTTGTCCTCGTTCATCCCGAGAACCCGTAGCTGGCGGATCAACGCGGGGGTGTTGGGGCTCTCCATCGGGCCGAAACAGCCGTAGCAGCCGCGGTGATAGGCCGGGCAGATCGCACCGCATCCGGCATGCGTGACCGGGCCGAGGCACGGCGTGCCGTGCGCGACCATCACGCACACCGTCCCGCGCCGTTTGCATTCGGTGCAGACGGAGGATGAGGAGATGTTCGGGCGTCGGCGAGCGAGGAACGCGCTGATGACTTCGAGGAGCTGGCGAGGGTTGACCGGGCAGCCCTGGAGTTCGAAGTCCACCCGGACGTGCGTGGAGATCGGGGTGGAGGTCGCCAGCGTCGAGACGTACGCCGGGGTGGCGTAGACGGCCGCGAGGAAGTCGCCGACGTCGGCGAAGTTGCGGAGCGCCTGGATGCCGCCGGCGGTCGCGCAGGCGCCGATTGTGACCAGACGCCGAGACGCGGCCCGGACCTGCTGGATGCGTTCCACATCCTGTTCGGTGGTGACCGAGCCCTCGACGAGGGAGAGGTCGTAGGGACCGTCGACGGTCGCGCTGGATGCCTCCAGGAAGTAGGAGACGTCGACCTCGCCGGTGAGCGAGAGCAGCTCATCTTCGCAGTTGAGCAGGGTGAGCTGGCAGCCGTCGCAGGAGGCGAACTTCCAGACGGCGAGCCGGGGCCTGGTTGGGCTGGTCGGCGTCGGCGTCGGCATCGGCATCACAGCTCCCGGACGGCGAGCAACGGTTCCAGGCGGTCGTAGCCGCAGACCGGTCCGTCCAGGCAGAGCATCAGCGGGCCGAGCTGGCAGCGGCCGCAGTGGCCGAGGCCGCAGTGCATGTTGCGTTCCAGGGACAGGTGGATGCGGTCGGCGGGTACGCCGGCGTCGACCAGGGCCCGTGCGGTCAGCCGCATCATGATCTCGGGTCCGCAGGTGAACGCGACGGTTCTGGCCGGATCGAAACGCACGTGCGGGAGAAGGGTGGTGACGACGCCGACCCGGCCGTCCCATCCGGGCTGCGCACCGTCGACGGTCACCAGGGCTTGGAGGTCGGTGCGGTCCTGCCAACCGGCCAGCTCCCGGCGGTAGAGGATGTCCGCGGGTGTACGGGTGCCGGCGAGCACGACCACGTTGCCGTAGTCGGCGCGCCGTCGCAGGAGCTGCCGGACGACCGGCCGCAGCGGCGCCAGCCCGAGCCCGCCCGCGACCACGACGACGTCCAGCCCGGCGGCGGCGCCTACCGGCCAGCCTCGCCCAAACGGGCCACGCACCCCGAGGACGTCGCCCGGGCGGGACGCGCAGATCGCTTCCGTCACCGCGCCGACCGCTCGGACGGTGTGCACAAGCGGGCCGTCGGTACCAGCCGTCACGGAGTCGTCGACCATCACGGAGTCGTCGACCGTCGCGAGGTCATCGCCTGTCGCCGGGCCGCAGCCCGTCACGGACAAGGGGACCTCGCCGACGCCGAAAGCGTAAACCATGGTGAACTGGCCGGGTGCGGCGATGATCGGAGCGCCGGAGAGCGGTGCGAGTTCCAGGGTCCACGTGTCACCCGTCTCCTGGTGGCGGCGGGTCACCCGGAACGGCCGAGGGGTCATCTCCCCGGCCGCGCCGTCAGCCCTGGCCCGGGTTTGCGTAGACATCGAGCAGCCGCAACCGGGTGGCCTGCAGGCGCTCGATGAGCACCTGCGCAAGGTGGGACAGCACGTCGTAGCCCAGCGCCGGGTCCTGGGAGAACTTCCCGCGGAGGCAGGCACCGTCGATGGCGGTGGCGCGGACCAGCGAGAGGGCACGGGCGTCGAAATGGAGCCGGTACGGCGGGAACAGCCAGGACCAGCCCACCACATTGCCGGCTCCGACGGTCTCGATGGGGACCAGACCCCGGGTCGGGACGAAGGTTTCGATCGCGACCGTGCCGTGCCGGATGACGTAGAGGGTGTCGGCCGGGTCGCCTTCCCGCAGGAGTACGTCGCCCGGGCGGAAGACGGCGTGCCGGGCGCACCCGGCGAGGAGGGCGAGGTGGTCCGGGTGCATACCGGCGAAGACGCCGACCTCGCCGAGCGGTGCCTCAACCGACGTCATCGCCGGCCGCGGAGTTCGCCCGAATGGCGGTCAGTTCCTCGGTGACGTCGATGCCGACGGGGCACCAGGTGATGCACCGTCCGCAGCCGACGCATCCGGACGTTCCGAACTGGTCGTGCCAGGTGCCGAACTTGTGGGTCAACCACTGGCGGTAACGGGAGCGTCCGGAGGCACGGACGTTACCGCCGTGGATGTAGGAGTGGTCCAGCGAGAAGCAGGACTCCCAGCTGCGCCAGCGCTCCGCCTCACTTCCGGTGAGGTCGCTGACGTCCTCCACCGAGGTACAGAAGCAGGTTGGACACACCATTGTGCAGTTGCCGCAGCTCAGGCACCGCTGCGCCACCTCGTCCCACCGTGGATGTTCGAGGTTGTCCGCGAGCAGGTCACGCAGGTCGGCCGCGTCGACGGTGCGTCCCATCCGGCCGGCCGCCCCGTCCACGGCGGCTTGGGCCGCGCTACGGTCGGCGGCTTCGGCCGGGCGCCCGGCCAGCTCGCCCAGTATCTCGACGCCCCGAGGGGTGCCCGCCTCGACGAGCAACCGGTGGTCACTGGCCAGGATTTCGCTGAGGACCAGGTCGTAGCCCTCCCGCACCGCCGGGCCCGTGTTCATCGACACGCAGAAGCAGGTCCCACCCGGCTCGTGGCAGTTCACCGCGACGATGAACACATCGCGGCGGCGAGCAGCGTAGTCGCGGTCGGCGTGGCGCCCCCCGAGCAGGATCCGGTCCTGGATCGCGATGGCCTGCAGCTCACAGGAACGGACGCCGAGGAATGCCACCGCTGCCCGCGGTAGCGGTTCCTCCGCCACCTCGAAGCCGCCACCGCCGAAGCCGCCATCGCCGTGGCGGCGGGTCTTCAGCAGGCGCAGCCGGGGCGGCAGCAGGTTCTGCTTCCACGAATGCGGCCCCACCGCGTAACCGAACAGCGCCGCGTCGCGACGACGCTCGAGCCGGTAACGACCCGCCTCCTGGACATCGGTCCACCCCGCCGGGAGCTGCGCCGCGCTACTGATCTCGTCGTAGACGATCGCGCCGTCCCGCACCGTCGGGCCGACGACCTGGTACCCGCGTGCACGCAGCACATCGACGAGCGTCCCGAGCACCGCCGGCTCGACGATGAGCTCGGCCACACCTGCGTTCGTCACCCCACCCTCCACCCCCCGGACGGCGATAACCTTCTGTAGTGAGTTCCATACCCCTGGGTGCCGTCGGGGAACATGCGCTTCAGATGGGGATCTCCGCCCTGGTAGCGGTGGACGCTGCGGACGGCCCGACCGCGATCCGCGCCACCGGCGGCGGGTTGTCGACCGGGCCGTGCTGGACCGGGCCTTGCTGGGATGTGCCTGTCCTCCTGGCGCCGCGGCGGCTGGAGTCGAAGACTGGACGGTATGAAGTCGTCGGCTGATCCCTGGGATAGGCCGGTACGGGTCGTCGGTGCCGCCGGTGGGGTGCTGTGGCGGCCCACGCGGGACGGGCGGCAGATCGCGGTCGTGCACCGGCCGCGGTATGACGACTGGTCCCTGCCCAAGGGCAAGCTGCGCCGGCGAGAACATCCGTTGCTCGGCGCGTTGCGGGAGGTCGAGGAGGAGACTGGTTGCCGGGCCAGGCTCGGGCCCCCGCTCGGCGAGTACCGCTACCTGACGGACGGCGGCAGGACGGTGAAGGCGGTCCGGTACTGGGGGATGCAGGCCCGTTCCGGCACGTTCGTCCCCACCCGGGAGGTGGACAGGCTTGCCTGGCTGGCGAAGGGGGAGGCGGCTCGCCGGGTCAGCTACGACACCGACCGCCAGGTGCTCGCCGAGTTTGGTCGGCTGCCGGCGCCGACGGCCGCGCTCGTCGTCATCCGCCACGTTCGGGCCGCCCACCATCGGCGCTGGGACGGGCCCGACCAGCTACGCCCGCTCGACGAGCGCGGCCGGGCCCAGGCGAGCGCACTGGTGCCGCTGCTGACCAGCCTGGGGATTCGCCTGCTGATCAGCGCCGACCTACCCTGCTGCACCGCCACGCTCGCCCCGTACGCGCACACGGCCGGGCTCGCCATCGAACCGGAGCCGACGCTGGCGGACACCGGATATCCCGGATCGGAGGCGAGGGTGGTCGCTACCTTGATGGGGCTGGCGGCGTCCGGGACGCCGCCAGCGGTCTGTAGCCAGCGCACCATCATTGCCGACCTGCTCCGACGACTCCTGGACGGCTGGTGCTGGCCGATTCCGGACCAGCTCGGGGTACGGGAAGGCGGCTTCTGGCTGCTGCACTGCCATCCCGGCAGGCTGGTCGCAGCGGAACGTCACGATCCCGTAGCATGATTCGCCTGACGGTGCGTGTTCGTCACGCATGCAGAGCTGAACCCGTCATCCTTTTCAGCCGGTGCCGCTTTTCAGCCGGTGCCGCTGCGGGCCTCCTCGGGAGGGTGGCGGACCTCGGAGTCCGGTCCCGGGTAGACGAAGCTGACGTGCCCGGTGTCGGACCAGCGGACAGTGAACGGGGGGTCGCCGGCCGGCGAGCGCACCTCAAGGATCTCCCCAATGCGGTCCGGTTGCGTGACGGTGGGACGGTGGACAACCAGGGTGTCGCCGGGATGGGCGCGCATCGCCTTACGTCGGGGCGGCAGTCCGGGCGCCGGCTCGACGGGCTCCTCGCCGGTGGTAGCCAGCGGTGGGGCCTCGCGGTGGGGGGCAAAGACCTCATCGGCGAGCGGGTGTACCAGCTCGGCCATCTCATGCTCGGTGCGGATGAGCAGATCGTCGACGGACAGCAGGCCGACGAGCCGGCGGCCGTCGACGACCGGGAGCCGGCGGATCGCGTGGTCACGGAAGATTTCGTAGGCCCGTTCGAGGTCGACGCCGGACGGCACGGTGATGACCTCGGTGGTCATGAGGGCGTCGATCCGGCTGTCCGTCAGGATACCGCGGGCAACGCCACGTAGCACGATGTCGCGGTCGGTGACGATCCCGACCAGGCGATCGTTCTCCATGACGAGGAGCGCGCCCACGCCCTGCCGTTCCATCTGCGCCGCCGCGTCCCGGATCGTGGTGGACCGCTCCACGGTGACCGGCCGCCGGACGATCGTGCTACGGATGTCGGCCATGCTTACCCCCTCCAGGAAGGTGCTTACCCCTGATGGTGACTCCTGGCTCCCCACACGGGAGGAGAAGCGGGCCGGCACCCGGGTGGGTAATAACGTCGCCCGGGGCCGCAGTCGGCCGGAGAGCTCGGGCCCTGCGACCGGGCATCGTCGGGCGTCAGCCCTGCTCAACTGTGATCTTCCGGCCGGACATCTCGGCTGGCTCGACCGGAACGCGGACTTCCAGGATGCCGTCCTTATAGGTCGCGGCTGCCCGGTCCGCCTTCGCCCCGGGCGGAAGCGCCACGGAACGACTGAACGCGCCATAGCGGAACTCGGTGCGGTACCCGCCGAGAGCCTTCTGACTTCTCGCCTCGTGCCGTTCGGAGTGTACCGCCAGCGTCCCTTCGGAGACGGTGACATCGAGGTCTTTGTCTGGGTCGACGTCGGGGATCTCGGCGCGCAGGACGTAGGCGTCGTCCTCGGTGTACTCCTCGACCGGAACGTCAGCCCCGCGCCGGCCGACCAGCTCCGCCGCGGACGTCCGTGCCTGCGACCAGGGCAGACCCAACAGATCGAACCAGTTCCGCCGGGGACGCTGGCGTTCCATGCTCGCCATCTGGTTGCTCCTTCCTGGCGGCCGGCGGCTGCCCGGCCCAGCCGGCACCGCACACGCCCGCCTGCCGGACGCCGCCGGCCCGGTGTAGACGGGTCCAGATTCCACCGGATGAGCGTCGCCAGACGGTCACCGAGTCGCGCGGATAGGGTCACAATCTTCTCTTCTCCATAGAAGAATGCAGATCGTCACCTAGTGTGTCCTGTCTGACCACTTTCAGTCTCTACCCACGCTTGGCTCGCCCGAACCACAGACCGGCCAGCTCCAGGCCCACGACGGGTTAGCTCACCCCGGCCGCTCCACCTCGACAGGACGCCGATGATCGCCATCTATCCGCTCAGCCCGATCGCACACAGCTGCGGGCTGGATATCACCGCGTTGAGCTACCAGGACGGGCCCGGGAGTGAGGGGTTCGTCGAGGGGTTCGTCGCGGTGCAGCCGGTTCGCTTGGCCGTTACCGCGAATCAGAACAGAATGCGATCATCTACTTACTAGACGTAACCTACCTCACGTACGAGGCTGAACAGGGTGGGCACGTGGAAGGCGATCAGGTGGAAGCTGATTTCGTCCCGCAGGCGGAGATCGTCGTCGGGATCGACGGATCCGCGGACGCCGAGCGGGCGTTGCGCTGGGCGGTGGACGCTGCACGACTGCGGGACGCTCGCGTACGGGCGGTGCTGGTGTGGGCGGCCGCCGAACCACCGCACGAGGCGATCGAAGCCGCCGCCGGCCACGTCCCCGGAGCACCCGTGCTGGACGGCGCAGTGGCTGCTACACGATGTCGTGGAGCGGGTCCGCAAGGACGAACCGGCGGCGCGGATCTTCGAACGGACCGTCTACGGGGCCCCGGTACAGATGCTGCTGGCCGAGTCCGACCGGGCGGCCATGCTCGTCCTCGGCGCCCATGGGGCAAGCCGGACGCAGCGGAGGCTGACCGGCTCGGTCAGCCTCGCCTGCGTGCACGACGCGGCGGTCCCGGTCGTGGTTGTCCACGGCGAGCGGGGCAGGAGCCGGCCCGGCCCCGTCGTCGTCGGGGTGGACGGGTCCGCCGCCTCGGTGGACGCGCTGGCCTGGGCCGCAGGCGAGGCAGCGATGCGCCGGGCTCCACTGCGCGTCGTGCATGTGTGGGAGCCGCTGCCGGCAACCCTCACCGGGCGGGTGGGCCTCGGCGACGAGGCGTTTCGCGATGCCGCGCAGGCTGTTCTGGACGAGTCAGCGAACGCGGGCCTGGCCGGCTGGGAGGGCATCGGGGTGGAAACCGGCCTGATTGTGGGCAACGCCGCCTACGGCCTGATCAACGCGGCGGCGCGCGCCCAGCTGCTTGTGGTGGGCGCCCGGGGCCGCGGCGGCTTCGCCGAGTTGCTGCTCGGTTCCACCAGCTCCCAGTGCGTGCTGCATGCCGCCTGCCCGGTCGCCGTCGTTCGCCCGCCGCGCCGGCGTCACCGAAGCTGACGGCCGGGCCGCGGGGGAAGTCACCGGCGAACGAGGTACCGGCCCGGCAGAGCGGGCAGGCACAGTAGTGACCAAAGCTTCACCGTATGCTTTCGCCTGGATCAGGGTTTCGATATGAAACTGCTCGCTACGCGGCACCGGGCATCCCTCCACCTGGCACCCGCTACCCCCGCACCGCCCGACGCCTCCCGCCCGGGCCCGTCCCGCACGGCCGTGTCCGCAGCCGACCTCGGGCTGCTGCTGCTCCGGATGACCTTCGGTCTTCTGCTCGCCGGGCACGGCGCGCAGAAGCTCTTCGGCCTGTTCGGCGGCCACGGCCTCACCGCGACCGGCAAGGGATTCGCCCAGCTGGGTTACCACCCCGGCACCTTCTTCGCCGGGCTGGCCGGCGCGTCCGAGTTCCTCGGCGGCCTCGGCCTGGCGGTGGGCCTGCTGACTCCGTTGGCGGCCGCGGCCGTGATCGGCGTGATGATCAACGCAATGATCGTGACCGCACCGAACGGACTGTGGGAAACCGACGGCGGCATGGAGTACCCGCTGTGCATCGCGGTGGTCGCGATCACGGTGGCGGCGGTCGGTGCCGGGCGGCTGGCGCTCGACCGCCTCTTCCGGCGGCGCGACGGCGGGCTGCCCGAGGCGGCCTTCGCCCTCGGCCTCGGCGGCATCAGCGCCGCCATCGTGCTGGCGGTCTAGACCGAACTTACGTGATCATTCTCTGCTGAAAGCGGCCGTGGCCAGGGCGTTCGAAGAGTTCGAGTCGGCACGCTCGAACCAGCGTTCGAAAGTAGACCTACGTTTCCGACAACAACCACTCTTCCCTAGGGCCTGCAGACCACTGTCGCCCGTAAACGTAGCCAAACGACGACTCATTACCGTACTCTTACCTGTGACATAAGGTGAGGGAGTAGTGACGTGCTTTTGGATGGACCGGCAGCGCGCATCCCCGCCACCGCTGCGTCGACCGTCGGCACGTCGACAGCCCATCCGCCGACGACCGCCTCGTCGACGCGAGACGCCGACCCGCTGCCAGAACCGTCGGCCCTCGGTCAAGCTGTCCTGCTCGGGATGGAGATCGACGGAGTCCAGCGACAGATCCAGCACCTGACCGACGTGCTGAAGCAGTTACGCCGCCACCGCCAGCACTGGGAAGCCGGTGACCGGGCCGAGCAGAGTGTGGTCCGAGTGCTGGTCGGTATGGACGACGCAGGGTGGCACGTGCTGCCGGACCGACGGTGGCCAGGCACCCGCCGGGCCAACATCGACGTGATCGTGGTGGGGCCTGGCGGAGTCTTCGTGGTAGACGTGAAGAACTGGCGAGAGATCACCGTCGAACGCGGCCGGTTATGGCGTGGCGACGCCGGCGCGGACGACGACGTCCGCAAACTTCTGGATCAGACCGTAGCGGTGGAGGAGGTGCTGGTAGAGGCAGGTCTGCCACCGACCGAGGTGGTTCCGCTGCTGGTTCTGGCCAGGCGGAAAAACGTCCGGGCACAACTCGACCGGGTGACGGTGCTCGGCGAGCAGGACCTAACCCGCGACCTGGCGCGTCGTGGCGCACGCCTGGCACCGGACCTCGTTGAACAACTACTGGACCGTCTGGCACGCGGTTGCCCGCCGATGCCCCGCGCCACCGCCACCGCCACGGTCGTCACGGTCACCGAGGCGCCGACCTCACGGTCTGTCCGCCGTCCGGTCGCGCGCCGGGCAGGTCCCTCTTCGAACGGTACGGCCGCGACCGAAAGCCCAGCCGCTATCGAGCGTCCCACTCGGGCCTACTGTCCAGCTCCGGCCGGGCGTCCGATTTCTTCCGAGCCGCTGTCACCGCCCGAGCAATCGGTTCCACCAGATCAGGATGCACTGCTGAGCCGCGAGGAGCTGTGGCAAGAACTTCTCGACGCCGCCGCCCGGGAGCCGATCGAGACGTGGATGACCTGGCTGCACCCGACGCAGGCCCGCCTGGCCGGCCGGCAGTGGTCGGGTCCGGCCCGCGTCCGCGGCGCGGCCGGTACCGGCAAGACGGTCGTCGCGTTGCACCGCGCCAAGTATCTGGCCGCCCGCGGGAACGGGTGTTGTTTACCTCGCTGGTGCGCACGCTGGGGCCGGTCTACCGCGCCCTGCTGACCCGGATGGCCCCCGAGCACGTCGACCGGATCGAGTTCGCCACCGTCCACGCCGTCGCCGCACGTTGTCTTCGCGAACACGGCTTGGCAGACCGACACCAGCAGGAGGCCGCCGACACCTGTTTCTGGCGCGCCTGGGGGCAGGTCGGGCAGTTCTCGGTTCTGCCCGGGCTCGGCCTGGCTCCCGGGTACTGGAAGGACGAGATCGCGACAGTCGTCAAGGGCCGAGGCCTGACCGACTTCGAGCAGTACGCCAAGCTGGCACGCGTCGGGCGCAGCACTCCCTTGCAACCGACCCACCGACGTGCGGTGTGGGAGCTGTACGAACGGTACGAGCAGCTCTGGACAGAGCGCGGCGTCCTCGATCGCGACGACGTGCTGCTCCTGGCTCGCGACCTGGTGCGCGAGAGTTCCGACACCCGGTACGACGCGGTGATCGTTGACGAGATACAGGACCTGACGTGCGTCGGTCTGCAACTGCTGCATGCCTTCGTCGGCGACAAGCCGGACGGCCTGCTCGTGGTCGGCGATGGCCAGCAGTCCATCTATCCCGGCGGTTTCACCCTCGCCGAGGCCGGCGTCGCCGTCGTCGGACGCTCCACCGTGCTCGGGAGAAACTACCGTAATCGCGAGAAGATCCTGCGCTACGCCCAGGCGGTAGTCGCCGACGACAGCTTCGACGACCTCGACGGCGTCCAGGAACGCGGGCGGCGCGAGGTCAACGTCGACCGGCCGGGAGGCGAGATCCGCGAGGTCACGGTGTCGGGCACCGTGGCGCAGGATGCGGCGCTCTGCGAACACCTCGTGGAATTCCATGACAATCGGAACGTCCGTTACGGCGATATGGCGGTGCTCGTGCCGACGAACGCCGCGGCTGCGCGGTGGCTGCGCGTCCTCACCGATCGGGGCATTCCAGCGGTTTCCCTCAAGGAATATGACGGAACCAGCTGTGAGGCGGTCAAGGTCGGGACGTACCACCGAGTCAAGAGCCTCGACTTCGCCCACGTCTGTATTCCCGACCGCAACCTCTTCCCGAAGCCGTGGCGGCCGTCCGAGTCGGCCGACGCGTTTCGCGAGCGTACCCAGTTGGAACGCCGACAGATGTATGTGGCCATCACGAGGGCACGAGACAGCGTGTGGGCCGGTATTCGCGAGGTACCCGACTCGGACCACTCGATCCCCGCCGAGATCGGGCACAGCTCCAGGTAGGAACTCTGGAACGATCCCGCTTTCGTGGTCAGCACGTCCCCGACAACGAACTACGACATCTACGAGTACCTGCGGGTCGGCAACGGGATCGGCCCGGTGCACCGGTCATTCCTGCGGTTTGACACCAACGCGATCGAGGGCAAGCACGTCACCGCCGCGACGCTGAAGCCGCCGCGGACCCGACGCTCGACCGCCGTGCGGGCCGGTGCCCGGCCCTCCGACGGGCCGCTCCACCCAGGGATCCCGTGTGTACACAATTCCGGGTCCGCTTCGAAGCTGGTCAGCCCTGGCCTGTGGACAGAGATTGACTCGAATTTCCTGCGCATCCGGGCCTCCTTCCCGACCCGACCCGCGATTACGCCTTAGGAGTCGAAATGAAATAACTTGCGCGTTTCGAACCCTCCACAGGCCTGTGACCTGTGGAGGGTTCGAAACGCGCAAGTTATTTCATTTCGACTCCTAACTGGGTTGATATATTTAGGTAATATCCGCGCGCCACCGTCTCCGGCATGTGACGCTACGTACGCGAGGTGCGATTCCATCACTAGCTCTGGGGGGAGAGGTGTTGTGGCGCTCATGCCTGTGACTCGGATGGTTGAACGGCCCCATCCGGAACAGGGAATACGGAGATCAAGGAAGCGATCGTTCCTGTCTATTGAGACGTCCACGCACCCGTTTACTGGTCCGATCGGGTAGAAAAATTGGCCAGGAGTGCGGCCGGCAGTCGAGAAAATTCCGGCCGGAACGTGCGGTGTTCTCTCCACGCCGGCACACGCAGAGATGCCTCCTGCTGACTCCTGTTTGCCGATGGCCAGGTTTTTCTCGAAACCATACAAACCTACTCCAGCCAGGAGAGGTTTCCCACACAAAATAGAATGGAGAAGACCATGGCGGAAATTGACCTCGGATTGGCCGCGGACTGGGATGAGGGCGACACCCACGGCCGAATCAGGTTGAGGCAGAACCAGAATTACCCGAACTCGCCCAAGAAGGATGTGCTCATCAGCTCGCCGGTGAGCATCGAACTCTCGGTCAACACAAACTACTCCACCTCCCAGGAAGCCGACAAGATCTTCTTCACGACCCACCACGGCAACCAGAAAAAGATCATCGCAATACTGGACTCCAACGGAGACCTCTACATCGCTGGCCGCGTGATCGAAGGGCAGTCGAACCTGTCCTACGAGTAGCCCGACAGCTCGGGGTGGGCCGGCGCCGCCGCGCCCACCCCGGCACGGACGTCGCTGCCGTGCTCGCCCCGCTGGGTCTGCGGCTGTCAGCAGCCAAGACCCGGGTAGTGCACACGAGCGACGGGTTCGACTTCCTGGGGTTCCGCATCCAGCGGCGCCGCAAGCGAGGCACGAACCAGTGGTACGTCTACACCTGCATCCCTGACCGGCCCCTCAAGGCGGTGAAGGAAAAGAGCGGCCACCCGATGAGCGTCACGTTCAGCCCGACGATGCCGCTGGTCGCCACCGGGGGTACCGACACCACCGTCCGGCTGTGGCAGCTGGCGTTCCCCGACCCGCCGCGGCTCGTCGCCGCCGTCGGCTACGGCCGGCGGATCAACCAGCAGTGGGCGCGGGCGGTGGCGTTCAGCCCGGACGGCACCCTGCTGGCCACCGCCGGCGCCGACCGCGTCACCGTCCTCTGGGACTTGTAAGCGCGTCCGGGACCTGTGAGCGCGTCCGGGACCTGTGGGTGCCGTAAGTGTCCCGGATCCGGGGCACTCCACCTGCGGACAACCCGGTGGCCGCTGCCAATGGTCCGATTTCGCAACAGTCGCGGGAGCTGCACGC
>NZ_CDWTMG010000086.1:0-17088 GCF_977945845.1 Frankia sp. CcMO1 | reverse complement strand
AGGGGCCGGACGTGACGGCATAGATCGGCGTGCCCGGCGTACCCTTCCCGGGGATGAAGGTAAGCGAACCCCCGGCGGCATGTGCCGCGGCCGGCACGAGGAGGGGAACGGCACAGAGCAGCGCGATGGCGGCCAGCGACCGGAACGCAACCCCGGCACGGCTGGTCGCCTCCGTCCCATCGGAGTCCGGGGCGGAGCCGGGCACGGGTCCACGGGCGCCGTCGTCCCACCCCGTGGGACCAGCACCCTGCCGGCGGCGGCGCCAGTACCAGACACCCCCACCGACCAGGGAGAGCAGGACGACGAGACCCGGCCACGACAGGGCCCAGAACCGCTCGCTCGCACTGGCCTGCTCCAGCGCCGGGTCGACGTTGCCCGACACGGACCTCGGGTCGACCGTCACCCGAGCCGTGTTGAGAAACGTGGGGATGACGCGATCGACGCGCTGGGTGAACGTGAACACGTTGCCGGGTAACAGCTCCGGCACGTCCGGCGTCCGCGCCGCCGACGAGCCGCCGAGGATGCCGGTCACCCGGATCGTCTGGGTGCCTACGAGCCTTACGTTCCCCGTATTCCGGATCGTGTAGGTGACGTCGGCCCTGCCGCGGCCGATCGGGACCGATCCCTGGTGGAAGTTCGCGACGCGACGGTCGATATCGATCTTCGGATGCAGCTTGCCGGCGATCCGCACGTAGAGCCGGGTGCCGGTCCGGTCGTCGCGGTTCACGACGTTGCCTTTGGCGTCGCGGGTCCGCGTCCGCAACGAAGCGACGATCGCGGCCGCGTGGTCCCCCGGCTCCGCGTTGCGTGGGATGTTCAGCTCGATCGGCGTGATCAGCGCGGAGCGCGCGGGCACGGTAGCGGACGTGCGCCGGAGCTTGACCCAGGAGCCGAGATCCTTCGACTTCTCGTTCTGCCGGAGCACGTCGTAGCCGCCAGCGGGGGTGTTGAAGGCGTCCGCCGCGAACACCGAGAGCGTCACCGGCCGGTCGCCGATGTTGAGGATCGCGACGTGGTCGATGAGCCGCTGGCCCGGCTTCACGTTCTGGTACGTGAGGTTCGGCCGCGGGTCGGGCTTCTTGGGCCCTGACGGCTGGACGCCGAAGCTGCGGCTCGCGTCGTCGCCGGACAGCCCCTGGGTGAGCTGCGTCGCCGCTGGCCCGGTCACGACAGAGCCCTGTACGGCGCCGGCGGGTGCCGAGGCGGCCGGTGCGGCCGGTGCGGCATGCGCCCGAGCCGCGCCGCCCGCCCCGACGGTAGCCACGGCCGCCACCAGGAGGGCCACGGCCGGCCTCACGACGATCGGGATCCGGTGCGTGCGTTCGTCGGTCATGCGAGGTGCCTTCCGTAGGGCTCCGAACGTGAGCAGCGCGGCCCCGCGCGCCCTCACGACAGTCGGCAGCCGGTGCCTGCCCTCGCCGGTCATCCGGGGACCCTCCGTCCTGCGGCTCGGGTGGTGGATGCGGTGGACCCGCCGGCCGGCCGCGAACGGCCGGCCGGCGGACCCTTCAGGGACGGCTCAGATCGCCGTCAGTGTGAGGGTGGAGTTGTAGACGCCGGCCTTGGTGGTGGTCGGCGCGACGAGCGAGAGCGCGGCGGTGAGTTGTGCCGTGCCCACGCTGGAACCAGCCGGCGACGAGGCCAGCAGCTTCGCGGTCTTCAGGCCGTCGGTGGTCGTGGCGCCCGGTGCCAGCGGCGGCGACGGGACCGCGACAGCCGACCCCGCAGCCACGGTCTGACCCGTGCCGGTCGAGACGACCCGCGGCGCCCAGCCGAGGTTGCCACTGTTGATCTGGTCACTACCGGTGCCGCCGGTGAAGTTCGTGGCCGCACCGTTGACGTTCCAGCCCACCGAACCTGCACGCGTGTCCGTGACGGTCACGGTGTTGAGGTCGACCGGAGCGGCCGTCTCGAACCGGGTGTTGTCCGAGCTGAGTCGCAGCGTGCCCAGGTCAACCGTGCCCCCGGCGGTGATCGTCAGCGCACCAGCCGGGATGGCGGTCGTGATGTTCTCCGACGCGGTGACACCGGCGAACGCCGTCACCGTGATGGAGTGTGCCGACGACGTCGACCCGAGGAACTGGGCCGAGTTCGACGGCGTGAACTCCGCGGTGTACGAGTGCGCACCCGCCGTCAGGCCGGTGAGCGAGATCGACGCCGTCCCGGTGCCACTGACGGTGGCGGTGCCCACCGTCGTGGTGCCCTCCCGGAAGGTGACCGAGCCGGCGGGTGTGCCGGAGGTGGCCGTGACCGTTGCGGTCAGCGACACGACGTCCGCCGTCGTCGGGCTGGACGGGCTGGACGACAGCGCCGTCGTCGTCGCCTGCGCCGGAGCGTTGACGGTGAACGACACCGGTGGCGACGTCGACCCCTGGATCGAGGACGGGCTCGAGGGGATGAACTCCGCCGTCAGCGACTGGCTCCCCGCCGGCAGGGCCGTCGTCGTCAACGACGCCGACCCACCGCTCACCGCGACCGGCGAACCGAGCGCGGTCGTGCCGGTACGGAACTGCACCGTGCCCGCCACCGTCGCCGACGACGTGACCGAAGCGTTGAGCGTGACGGAGTCACCCAGCGACGCGCTGCCGCTGGGAGAGGTGGTGAGCGCCGTCGTCGACGACGGCGCGGCCGCGACCTCCCACGTGTAGTTCGTCCCGCTGATCGTGAACGCACCGTTGAACTGGGCAGTGGCCGGGCTTCCGAAAGCGTCCGGCAGGCAGAGGATCGACACCTCGTAGCGGCCGTCCACCACCGAACGCCCCGTCTGGGCGATCAGCCCGGAGTAGTTGTTGTCGAGGTTCATGCCCGTCGTCGTCAGCTCGCCGATCTGCGTGCTGTTCGTACTGATGACGACGTTGAGCTGGGCGTCGCCGATGTCCGTGGCGTCGGTGTAGTCACCGTCGAGGTTGGCGTCGAAGTACAGGAAGCCGTTCACGACGGTGGTGTCACCCGGGCAGGCGGCGGAGCTGACGACCTTGCCGGGAGTGGTGACCAGGCCCGTCGCCGGGTTGCCGGTCAACGTGCCCGCGAGCGGGCCCTGTGGCGTCGGCGCGGCAAGTGCCGCACCGGCACCGACCACGCTCAGCGCAGCGACGACGGAGCTCGCGAGCCCGAGTGCCGCGGCACGGACAATGGTTCGATTCATGATGTGGAGTCCCTTCCGGGGGTCAGTTGAGGGTCGGGGTCCCGCAGTCCGGGGCAGAGGCGAAGCCGTAGAGCTGGACGACGCTGGTGTTGCAGATCTCCGAGCCCGCGCCGTTCGCGAAAGCGGCCAGGAAGCGCGCCTTGTCGGTCCCGCTGGTGCTGCCGAACCCGTCGGTGCCGGCCGGCGGGGTGTAGGCGGCGTCGTACAGGGCCCGCGGCGCGAACCCGTAGACGGTGCGCGTGAGGTTGCCCGTAGTGCCCGAGAACCCGGCCGCACCGCTACCACCGTTGAGCGCGTAGGGGTGCCGGACGTTGGTGTTGGTCACGGTGTTGCTCGTGCTGGTGAAGTCGACCGACACGAGCACGCTGCTCGCTCGCAGGTCGCTGACGATGCCGGAGCCCTGGACGATGTACTGACCGACCGAGTAGGGCACCAGGTGCTTCGGGTCGCTCAGTGCCGTACCGGCGTGCTCCTGCACCGGGGCACCGGACGCACCCCCGATCCGGTCACCGGGGTTCCCGTTACCCGCCCCCGTACCGGTCCCGAGCGGGTTGGCCGCACCGCCGGTCACGCAGCTACCCCACGTCTGGACGCCTGCGGGAGCCGTGGCGACGGCGCCGCCCGTTCCGCTGAAGTCGTAGTCCGTGATGCCGAGGGTGGACGCCCAGAAGGCCCGCGTGCCCGAGTTGGCCTGCGGGATCAACGGGATGATGTTGAAGCAGGCGGCCGAGCCGGCGACACCGTTGCGGGTGTAGAGATCCTTCAGGAGCGTGAAGGTGACCCGCTTGGGCACGGTGCCGCTCTTGAGCGTCGCCGGAGCCAGAGCGTCCAGGCCCATCGGAATGCGGGCCAGGGTCCCGGCCGGGACGGCGTTCGTCCCCGACGGGAAGCCACTGCTGGACGAGCGCGCAAAGCCCACGCACTCCTTGATGTTGGCGGACCCGCCGAAGGCGGCGCCCCGCATCGCGGCCGACAGCGCGTTCTTACCGGCCGTGGAACCGTTCGGGCGGGTGAACGTGCAGTCGGCACCGGCGGCCCGGGCCCCGGCGGGGAAGTTGGCGGTCGTGGTGACGGTGGTGGAGCCGGTCGCGTTGTAGTTCGCCAGGTCGCCGCTCAGGGAGCCGAGAGCCGATAGGCCACCGGTCAGCTCGTCGGTGGTGTCCGATCCGGTCGCCGCGACCGCGGTGGCCGAGGTCGTGTTCGTGTCGGCGGCGTGCGCCGTCCCGGCCATGCCGAGAGCGAGCAGGCCGCAGACGGCCACCACCCCGACGCCGGTCCTCGTTGATCTCACGTTCGATGTCCTCTCGCTCGGGAGCGGGAGCCGCAGGCCGCGAAGCTTCGCGCGTGCAGTGCTACCGTCCTGGTGCTGTTCTGATGAGGTGCGTTGGTGCCGTGGGGCTTCGTCATGCGGTAGTGCCTTTCGGTGGTGCCTGTGGAGCAGCAGGCACGGCGCCTCCGTCCCGAGGCGCCGTGCCCCTCGACGAACCGGCCGTGAACGGCCGGAACGCCGGGGATCCGGTGCGGGAGACCGGCGTCGCCGGCCGCCCATGATCTGGATTGCACGAGCAGCCTCGTGCCGGTCGGCAACGTGCGATCAACGTCCTCGCAACGTGCCGGTCAACGACGCACAGCGATCTCCCAGCAAATGCGCACTCGTCCCTCATCGGTCGAGCCTCTGGGCGATCCGAGGGATGAGTGGCGCGACGATCGCGCCCGAGAGGCCGAGGGTGAGCACGATGAGGAAGGCGTACCGCCCGATCGCGCCGATGAGTGTGTCGGCCGGTGTGCGCGACAGGGCCGGTTTCGTCGCCACAGGCGTCGGCGCGGCGGCGGCCGGTGGCGCACTCGTCGCCGCACTCGTCGCCGGAGGCGGCGCCGGTCCGGTAGGCGTCACCCCGCTCGATCCCTCGCCGGCGATCCCGCCTCCGCCCCCCGAGCCGCCGCGGCCCGGCGGCTCACCCGATCCGCCGCCCCTTGCCGGCGGCTTCGGCGTGACCGCGGGCTTCGGACCGACCCGGGCCTCGATGTCCTTGGCGGCCTGGAGCGCCTGGGTGCGCAGGCCCTGCGGCAACGGTGCGTATCCCTCGGGCAGCGTCCCGACGGCCGTGCCGGGCGTCTGGCCCGTTCCCACCGCATATCGCACGAACCGCGCGTAGTCGCGTGCGGCGTCGGCGGCGAGCTGGTTCGGAGCCGACACCGCATAGGTGAGCATCGTCAGCGGATAGGCCGCCCTGTTCCTCGACTCGGGGTCCGCAACCTTCACCCCGGCGACAGGGGTCGACTGCATCGCAGCGACGCCGGCGAGCAGGCTTTGCGTCGTTGGCGCGACGAACTGGCCGGCCGCGTTCCGCAGCTTCACGGTCGTGAGCTGGTACCGCGCGGCCGTTGCCGTGTCGGACACACCGAGGATCCGCCGTGCCCCCGACGCCTGTCGCGGGACTCGCCGGTAGACGGGGTCCGTCGGCAGCGGCGTCCCGACGTATATGGCCCACTCCAGCGCAAGGGTGTCGCCGCGGGACGTGTTGCGGGCCACCTCACGGAAGTCGGCGACGGCCGGATGCAGATCGAACACGCACAGCGGTGGCCGCCTGAACTGGCTCGAGTCGTGACGGCAGTATGGATCGATCTTCGGCAGCGTCTCCTGCGGAATGGTCAGCCCTTGGTAGAAGGGATTGACGCGCATTCCGTCCGGATCGGGCACCCCGGCGACGAAGTCGCGGGCTTCGTCGTCGGTGGCGATCCAGCGCCACAGCATGCGATTCGTGTACGTCACGCCGGTGGGCACCGTGATCTGGATGGTCGACGTCGTCAGGTCCTTGAACTCGGGGTTGAGGCGCAGGAACTCGGGATCGGTGTCGATGTTCATCGGGTTCTTCGACATGTAGCCGGGCACGGGAGCCGTGTCCACGCCTGCTTGATACGACTGCGTGAGCAGCTTGGCGACCAAGCGCGGCGTGAGCTTGATGTCGGTGATGCGCTCGCCCCGGCGCGCCTGGACGGCCCCGGCCGCCTCCGTCTTGGGTGTCCGTTCCACAAGGGCCGCGATCGATACCCCGGACAGCGCGATGGGTGCGTAGACGAGGGTGCGATCTCTCGGAACGCCTGCGGGATCCACGGGCGAGTTGAGGAAGCTGAGGCCGCGGGTCGCCGAGCCGCTTCCGGTGAGCGGTGCCTCGGCGACGGCGTCGGCGAGCTTGGCGTACCCGTAGACCGCGCCGCCGTTGGCGCACAAGGCGGGCTGCCACCGCAGCACCACCTCGGCCGAGCTCTCGACGCCGCCGACGAGCCGCTGCTTTGCCGAGATCGGGCATGGCCGCCCGATCGGCTGGAACTGGAGCGGGAACTCGATCCGGTTCTTCCAGTTGCTGCCGGACAGGGGTGACGACAACAGGCGGCGGCCGGGCAGGTCGGTCCACGCCCGCCCGTCCACCTCGGTCGTTCCGCGCGGAACGATGACGAGCCAGCATCGACGCGGCGCGCCCGCGCCCGCGCCGGTGCCGCCGGCGACGATGTCGGCGCAGCCCATGGACGCGGACTCCCGGAACGTCTGCGTCTCGAAGGTCTCGAAACCCTTGCCGTCCCCTCGTGTCACGGCGTAGGGAATCTCGTTGGTATCGAACTCGCCGAAGAAGGGGTTGACCGCCAGCCCGTCGTGCCGGAACTTCTCCCCGTCGACCGTCAGGTACGGGACGGCGAACCGCGTGGTGTCCCCCTGGTCGCCCTGGTACAGGTAGTCACGGTCGGCGGCGGTGACGCCGACGTCCGCGGGGTCGATCGGCCGGTCGGGGGCGGCCGGCGAACTCGGCGGGAAGATCCGGCGCGTGGCGGCGTAGGTGTTGCCCGTCTCCTGCGCGGAACGGATTCCACCGAACGTGCACGTCGTCCGGTCCGGGGACGTGACGCCCCAGCACTGCATGACCTGCAGGTAGTTGGCGACGATGTCACTGCCTTCGCGGATGCTCGCATGCTGCCCGGGGCTGCTGCCGCCCCAGGCCCACGTGAGGGCGATGCTCTGGTTGACGAGGTCCTTCGTCTGCCCGACCGTGATCTGGAGATCCTTGAACGCGCCGGCTCCGCGCTTGGTCGCGGCGCTGCCCGTGACGGCCGACGGGAGCCCGTTCTCGGCGGCGATGGAGCGGGCTGCGGACAGCGCCTCCTGGTCCTCGGCGCCCGACGGTGACCGCGGGGCGGCCCCGGCGACGAACCCCACCAGCAGCACCGCGACCAGCAGCACCGCATATCCCCTGCGGCGTCGCCGTGCGGGCCCGCTCCGGCCGCCGGATGTCTTCCGTCCGGATGCCAGGGGATCCGGCGGAGACGAGAGGAGGTCCTGCAGCGCCGTCACCGCGGAGCGCTCCGGCCCATCGAACGGGCGATCAGCGGCGGGCCGACCAGGACTCCGAGCAGGAGGACGACGGCCAGGGCCATCAGGGCGAGACGCTGTGGGCCGCCCAGGTAGTCGGACGCGAGCGAGACCGGCAGCCCGGACACATCTCCGGCACCCGTCCCGGCGCCGGCGGCGCTGATGACCTCGCCGGTGTCGGGGTCGACGACGGCGCCATTCGTGGCGCCGGGTCCCGCGACACCGCCCGTCCCGGCTCCACCGGAACCGGCACCGGCACCACCGCCTGCAGCGCCCGTCCCGGCCCCTCCAGCGCCGCCACCGGTCCCACCCCCACCGCCCGCGCCACCGCCGGATCCGCCACCGGATCCGCCACCGGATCCGCTGCCACCGAACCCGGTGGAGTCGGAGCACTGGTTCGCGCCCTTCCTGTCGCATGCTGGTGGCTGCGGTGCGGTCTTGGCGAGCTTGTTGCTGCCGTCCGGCGAGAAGGTCGGGTTGTTGCAGCCCTTGATGTCCTTGTTCTGGACGTCGACGCCGGGGATCCGCCTCACCTGCTGCAGCCCGGCCTGCACGAGATTGATGGGCAGCGGGGAGTACCCGAGATCGGGTGCCTGCTGCTGGCCCTCGCACAGGAAGTAGTAGGCGAAGTCGCCCAGTGTCAGGCCCTTCTTCGCCGTCATCGGAGCTGCCAGATCCGTCGGGACGATCATGTAGCTGTAGCTGGACAGGGGGTAGGTCCTGGCGTCGGCGTTGTCGTAGACGCCGTCCAGGATCTGCGTGAGGTAGTCCTGCGAGCCCTTGTTGTTGTTGATTTGAGCCTTCAGCAGCGCCACCGCGACCGCGGGCGCCGTCGGCAGGGTGTAGTAGCCGGCCCTGTTCAGGAGCTTGACCACCGGGAACTTGGCGTTCTGCGCGTACGAGTACTCGACGTAGGTGATGGCACCCTCGCTCGTCGAGGAGGCGACATACCCCGCCACGCCGACAGAGCCGTTCTGCGCGGTGAAGCCGCTGCCGCTGACGACCGGGTAGAACGACGTGACGCCGCACGGCGTGGCACGCCCTGCCTGCTTGCAGTAGGCATCCCACAGCGCCGGGTATCTCTTGCTCATCCAGGTGGTCAGCTGTGCCGTCGTGCCGGAGCCGTCCGAGCGGACCACGGGGATGATCTTTCGCGCGGGCAGGGACAACCCCGGGTTGTCCGCCTTGATGGCCGGATCGGACCATTGCTTGATCTTTCCGGTGAAGATCTTGACGATGGTGTCGCCGGACAGGCGAAGGTTCGTCACCCGCCGATTCCCGATCTTCAGGTTGTACATGAACGACGTTCCGCCCGCGACGATCGGCATGTAGGCGAACCCTCGAGATGGCCTCGGGTCGGCGACACCGCGATCCTTTACTCCGTAGGGGATCTCGGAAACGGCGAAGTCGACGGTGCCGTTGTAGAAGAGCTGCCGGCCCTGGGTCGATCCGTTGGCCTGGAACTGGATCGTCATGCCGAACTGGCTGACGTTGGATGCCCACTGCTGCATGGCGTTCGACGACCAGGTGGAGCCGGCGCCACTGATCGGCGTATAGCTGGCGGCAGCCGCCGGTGCGGCTGCGAGCAACAAGGCCAGAACGGTGATTGCGAGGGCCGCCACGACGTGACGCGGGCGGGTGGACTGTCGGCGGTACACGTGCGCTCCCTCGTGGGTCGGACGATCGCGGGCAGCGGGACGTACAGCGGGACGTACAGCGGGACGGGCAGTGGGACGTGCAGTGGCTGTCATTCGTCGGATGGCTTGCTGGATACGGTCATGGCTCGGTCCCGGCCTCGCGCGGAGAGTCGTTTCGCGTCAGCCAGCGAGAGCCGATCGCGGCGGCGCTGCTGCCGGGGAGTCAGGACGCCGGGGCCGCGACCGCCGAGAGTTCGGGCGCTCGCGAAGAGCACGACGACGAGGATCAGCAGGATCGATCCGGCACCGAAGGACCGGGAGATCATCGCGTCGGAGGGGAACCGTCGCAGCTCGTACGCGAGCAGCGGCAGCGAGACCATCGGCCCCTCGAGCGGGTTCAGGTTCAGGCTGTTGCCGTAGCCGGCGGTGACCAGTACAGGGGAGGTCTCGCCGATGCCGCGGGCGGTGCCGAGGATCACGGCGGTGGCCAGGCCCGATCGTGCCGTCGGAAGGGTGACGAACCAGACCGTGCGCCACCGGCTGGCGCCGAGCGCCAAGGACGCTTCCGTCAGTGATCCCGGCACGAGACGAAGGACCACGTCGGCCGCCCGGATGACGATCGGCAGCATCATGACGCTGATCGCGAAGGCCGCCCCGAGCCCGGAGCGGGGGAAGCCGAGCACGAGGATGAGGGTGCTGTAGATGAAGAGGCCGGCGACGATCGACGGGAGCGCCGTCATCGCCTCGACCACCGTCCGAACGAGTTTGGCGTACGCCCCCGGGAATTCACTGAGGAACACGGCGCACGTGAGGCCCAGCGGGACGGTGACGACCAGAGCGATGCTGATCTCGATCAGCGTCCCCGCCAATCCGTGCAACACCCCGCCGCTGCTCAGCGGCTGCAGCGGACCGGTGACCGACAGGTCCTTCGTGTAGAGGTTCAGGTGTCCCAGGGCCGGGACCCCTCGCACCACGACGTAGGTGACGACGAAGAACAGACCCAGCAGCAGGATGGCGGCCAGACTCACGATCACTGCGGCGGCGATCCGGTCGAGCACCGCCTGACCGCTCTCATCGAACGAGACCAGCAGGGCGTAGGTCCCGAGGAAGAGGACGTACCAGACCGCAAACCAGCCGAGCGCGCCGGAGAAGGGGGCGAGCTGCGTGAAGAGCAACCACGTGGTTCCGCCTGCGGACAGCGCCGCACCACCCAGCGCCAGGGCGTCGCTGCCGCGCCAGGTGGACAGCACCCGACGCTGCTCCGGCGCGTCCGAGTCGCCCCGGGGAGGTGTCGTCGCCATGCCCGGCCGAACCGGCGGGGCGGCGTCCTGAACGACCACCTAGGCCTCGCTCCCCGCGCCGGACCGGCTGCGAGCGACGATGATCGACGCGGCGAAGTTGACCGCCATCGTCATCAGGAACAGTGCCAGCCCGGCGGCGAACAGTGCCGAGAGGCTGAACCTGTCGGCGTCGCCGTAGCGGAGGGCGATGAGCGACGAGACCGAGTTCGCACCCTTCTCCAGTACGTTCCACTGGATCTCGAAGACCGGTGAAATGATCATCGCGACGGTGATGGTCTCGCCCAGGGCGCGGCCGAGACCGAGCATCGTGCCTCCGATGACCGCACCACGGCCGTACGGCAGGACGACGGCGCGGATCATCCCCCACCTCGTGGCGCCCAGCGCGTACGCGCCCTCGCGCTCTCCCTGCGGCGCCTGGTCGAACGCCTCGCGCATCACCGAGCTCGCGATCGGCGTCACCATCATCGCGACGACGACGGCCGCGATGAACGTCGACGACTTGAAGTCGGTCGGGGTGCCGAGCGGGTCCCGGGGATCGCGCCCGGGGATGCTGAACAGGGGGATCCAGCCGAGGTACGTCGAGAGCCACTGGGCCAGCCCGATCGCATACTCCTGGAAGAAGAAGGCACCGAACAGCCCGTACACGACGCTGGGGACGGCGGCCATCAGATCGACCAGGCTGACCAGCGTGCGACGGATCCGCGCCGGCGCGTACTGGGAGATGTACAGGGCGGTGGCCACGGAGAAGAAGACGGCGATCGTGATCGCCATCAGGCCGATGGCAATGGTTCCGAAGAGGACTGCCGCGACGCCGAAGCGACCGGAGGACGGCTCCCATTCCTTCGTGGTGAGGAAGCCGAAGCCGGCGTCCTTGAGTGCGGGAATGGCCTGCAGGGCGAGGAACACTCCGACGACGCCCATGATGACGAGCACCGTCGTGCCGCTGCCCCGAGCCACCAGGCCGAAGATGCGGTCGGCCAGGTCCATCGTGACGCGTATGTCGCGCGGCGCGTCCTCGACGGGGTCTATCTCGTGAGCCGTGTCGGCGAGCGCGGCGGGCCCGGAACTCATCACGTCGCCTCCGCCGCGGGCCATCCGCGGGGCATCCACGGCAGGTCCCGCGGGCGGGGGGCACGGCTGCGCCGGTCCGCACGCAGGTTGATCTCTCGAACGACGGGCAGCTCGGCGAGGAGGAGCTCAGTGAGGAACTGGCCGAGGTTGTACCGGCACTCCCGCTGCCGCAGGTAGCTGCGGGCGGAGACGGCGAAGGTCACCCCGTCGTACTGGAGTTGCCAGAACCACGTCGCGCCGGAAACAGCCACGGCTGTCCGGGGTGAGTCCCGGTCGCGAACGCGCACGAGGTCCGCTCGGCAGGTGAGCTGGTCCGGGTAGGTCTTGGCCCCCCTGCCGAGCTCGTAGTTGTTGCCGCTCAGAAGTCGCCAACTCGTCCATCGCCCGTCCGCCGGGGTGTCGAGAAGGTGCAGTGACTCGTTTCCCGGCCAGAGAGGCTTTGAGATGCCTTGGACGGTGGTGCCGTTGACGAACAAGAACCTGGACCGGGGCATGCCAAAGCTCCTCACGGCTCATCGGACGGGACGCTCCTCGTCACGACGAAATCCCCGAGAGGTGGGCGCCCCGAACGGCCGCCCCCCGGCGCCCTTGATCTTGAAGAGGTTCAGCTAATGCGTCAGCAAAGCCGTATTAACGGCGGACATGATCAGCGTTAACGAAATGCTCGCTCCCTATCGATTTCGCACTCATCCTCCGTTTCGGGCGAGCTTCACACCTACACCCCATTCGACACCTTCACCCAGATCCGCCGCAGTGTTCACCGGCACGAGCGGGACCGTGAACACCGTCGCACGCTCGGTGGCAGGAAGATCGTCAAACGTGACCAGGTCAGTGCGGGGGCGCGTGCCCCTCAGGCCATCCTGGGAGGGGCCGCAAGATGCTTCGAACGGCTCGCATCACACTCGCAGCCTCACTGCTGCTGGGCTTGCTCGGCGGCAACGCTGCCGGACCTGCGGCGGCCGAGACCGTCGAGCCGTTGCGCTCGGGATTCCCCTGGGCCAGCGGGGTCTACATCCCGGGGGACGACGCCGCCGCGCACGAGGCCTTCGGGACGTGGCGGAGCGTACCGACCGACGTCGTGGTGACCTGGCCGGCGCGTCGGACGTGGTCCGACGTCGTCAGCCCTCAATGGCTGTTGGCACGCTGGCGCGGCAGCAGCCAGATCGTGTCCTTCGGGGTGCCGCCGATTCCGGAGGGCGAGGGCGCCACGATGGCGGCGTGCGCCGCTGGCGCGTATGACGACAGGTGGCACGCGTTCGGAACGACGATGCAGGCGAGCGGCATGGCCCACCGATCGATCGTCCGACTCGGCTGGGAGTTCAACGGCAATTGGTACTTGTGGGCCGCGCGCAACCCGGCCGAGTTCGCCGCATGCTGGCGGCGTGTCTACACAGCGGTGGAGGCGGAGGCGCCCGCATTGCGCTGGGACTGGAACGTCAATCGCGGGCCCTCGCAACTCGGCATCGATCCCGTCGCCGCCTACCCGGGCGACTCATTCGTCGACATCGTCGGCGTCGATTCCTACGACGGATGGCCCGCGGCCACGTCTGCGGCGGCCTGGCAGGAGCACTACGCCGGCCCGTACGGCCTGAAGTTCTGGACCGACTTCGCCCGCGCTCACGGGAAGCAGCTCTCAGTGCCGGAATGGGGCGTGTACCCCGGATCCGCATGGGCAGGGCACAACGGCGGCGACAACCCGTACTACATCAGCCAGATGTTCGGCTTCTTCCGCCAGAACGCAGACATCCTCGCCTACGAGTCGTACTTCAACGAGCCGGCGTCGTACTACGCGGGCGCACTGTCCCTCAACCCGCGCGCCGCCGCTGAGTACCTGCGCCAGATCCTCTTGACCCGCACCTGGTCACCGCCTCCCGGTTCGCCGGTTCCGACACCCACATCGCCTCCCGAACCCACACCCGTTCCCACTCCGACCGCCACTCCGACCGCGGCACCGACTCCGACATCCGCGCCGACCCCCTCTCCAACGGGGACGCCGGCACCCCCACCGACCGCGGCACCGACGTCGGCACCCATCCCGACTCGAACGCCTACGGCGACCCGGATTCCCACTGAGGCGCCTACCTCGACGACAGGCCCACCGCCGAATCCGCCGACCTCGCCCAACCCCTCCCCCGCACCGACACCCGATCCGACCCGCACCTGCGCTCCGCCCGATGACACGTGGTTCGATGACCTGACCGACGAATTCTGGCCTCTCTGGAGGTGGCTGCAGTGCTGGTTCTGGTGGATCCACTCCTGCCTGCCCACGACCCGGTGAGGCGTGGGGCCCCTGTTGCCTCGGTGATCGCGAACCGGGTGCGCGACACGTTGCACAGCGACGTCGCCCTGCCGGAGCGGACCGTGCCGCTGAGGTCGAGCATCGGCGTCGCGGTCTCGGAGCCGTGAGTGGGAACGGTTCAGTGTCCACCCGCGCTCTGCGTTTCGTCGCCGACGCGCTGACGGCGCACCGTCGCCGGACGGGAACCCGGTGGCGGCTGCTGTCGGCGGGCCGGCAAGCATTGATGGTGCTGGCGTACCTGCGCAAGGGTGAGACCTACCGCGATCTCGCGGTCGGGTTCGGTGTCGGCACGACGACCGCCTACCGGTATCTGCGCGAAGCCTTGAGCGTGCTGGCCGCGCTGGCGCCGTCCCTGGACCAGGCGATGCAGACCGCTGCCGCCAAGGCGTACGTGATCCTGGACGGCACCTTGGTGCGGATCGACCGGGTCGCGATGGCCAGCCGACATGATCGGGCCTACTACTCCGGCAAGCACAAGTCGCACGGCGTGAACGTGCAGGTCATCGCCGATCCAGCCGGCAGGTTGATCTGGGCTTCACCCGCTCTGCCCGGTGCCCGGCACGACGCCGGCGCCGCCGGCGAACACGCCATCCCACAGGCGCTGGCAACGGCCAGCGTTACGGCATTCGCTGACACCGCCTATCACGGCCTCGGCCCCAACGTGCGGGTTCCGCACCGACGCAGCCGCTACGACCGCGGCACAAGCAAGTTCGTCCGCCGCGAACTGTCGGCCGGTCAAAAGACCGTCAACCGTGCCCACTCCGCGCTACGCGCTCCCGGCGAACGCGCCAACGCCGAACTGAAGAACTGGCGCATCCTGCGCAAGATCCGCTCCAGCCCCGCCCACGCCAGCCTGCTCATCGACGCCATCCAGACCCTGATCATCGCCGAAGCCATGTGACTCACGAGGTTGGAAACCCTCACTCCGGCGGCGAGGGCGTCGGGGATGGCGTGCTCGCGGGCGGCGCCAGGCGTCATGCTCTGGCCGAGGCTGGGCGACGTGGAAGGCGTCACCGAGGACTGGAGCCCCACCTGGTCTCGTCCGGCGCTGGAGGCCGGGAGGGCCCGGCTGGTCCGACTGGGACAAGGAGTGACTCAAGCGCGCGGACCAGAGGTTCGGCCGTCACGTCTGGATCGATCATCCTCCGCACGGCGAGACCGGTGCCGAGAGTGAGCAGTGCCGTGACCTGCGTCGCCCGTTTCTCGTCATCCACGTCCGCCGCCTGCCAATGCCGAGTGACTGCGCCGGCCAGATCCTCGACGAGCCGGCAGTGCCGTGCGGCAAGCTCAATGCCGAGCTCGGGCTCGTCCTTGATCTGGAGCGCCAACTCCATCTCGAGCCGAAACCACGCGCCGTCGTCCAAGATGTGCTGCGCCCAGGCGCCGATCGCCGTGACCAGAGCCTCTGCTGCCGGCGGGCCGTGGCGACTGGCCAGCTCCACGGCGCGTGCCAGTCCCTTCACCTCACGTGCCCGGACGCGGTCCAGCACGGCCAGGCCGAGCTGCGGCTTACCGCTGAAGTTCGAATAGACCGCGCCGGTTGAGTTGCCCGCCCGCGCGGCGATCTCGGACAGCCGCACGTTGACATAGCCGTGCGCGAGAAACATGTCCTCAGCGGTGCGGATGAGCCGCTCCCGGGTACGAGCCTGACTCTCTGCTCGGGGCTTCACATAACTAGGTTATCTGACTTACGGTCAAGCATGCGATCTCCAGAATTCGCCAAGCGACTCACCGTCCACGCGCTCCAGGGCTGGTCCCGAACCGGAATGGCCGAGCTGGCGGAGGTGGTGCGGGGGCAGATGGTCGTGGTGACCGGCGCGTCATTCGGGATCGGTGAGGCGACCGCTCGCCGGCTCGGCGAGGCCGGGGCACGCGTCGTGCTCGTCGCGCGCACCGAGGAACGGCTCCGCACGGTGGCCGACGCGATCCGCGCGGCGGGTGGCGATGCGCACGTGCTGCCCGCCGATCTCTCGGACCTCGACGCGGTGGGTGAGCTGGCAGAGCAGATCACCGCAGAGCACGGCGCGGTCGATGTGCTGGTGAACAACGCGGGTCACTCGATCCGGCGCTCGATAGCCTCGTCGCTGGACCGTTTCCACGACTTCGAGCGCACGGCGCGGCTCAACTACCTCTCGCCCGTGCGCTTGACTCTCGGGCTGCTACCGCCGATGCGCGAGAGCGGCCGCGGGCATGTCGTGAACGTGCTCACCGTGGCCGGCCGCACGCCTCCACAGCCCTTCTTCGCGGCCTACCAGGCATCAAAAGCTGCGCTCGACGTCTGGTCGCGGAGCGCCCGATCGGAGCTGGCGCACGACGGGGTGCGCATCTCGCTCGTCCACATGGGCCTGGTGCACACCCGGATGAGCGCCCCGACGCCGCAGTACCGCGAGGCACCGGCACTAACCGCCGATCAGGCCGCCGCCATCGTCTGCGACGCCGTCACTCGGCGACCATACGACATCGGACCACCTTGGTTGCGGCCTGTGCAGCTCGCGGCTGTGATGTGGCCCCACAGCACCGAGCGGCAGATGCGGCGGATGGCCCACCGCCACGAGGAGTCATCGGCGGCCCGGACTCATCTGTCCATCTAGCTGAGAGCCGAGTGGGCGAGGCACCAGGTGTGGTGTGGCGGGGCCTGGGACCTGGCGAAGCCCCTGGTAGGACGGCGATTGTCGAAGATCATCGTCCGGACCAGGAGCCTCGTGTGCTTGTCTACCCGCTGCCATGAACGTGTCCACCCGTGCCCTGCGTTTCGTCGGCGACGCGCCGCGAGGGCACCAGCGCCGGACCGGCACCCGTTTGGTGTCGCTCGGCCCTGTCATCCGATCTCCACACCGCCGCACCCGCTACGACCGCGGCACCGGCGAGTTCGGCCGCCGCGAGCTGTCCACCGGCCAGCAGGCCGTGAACCGCGCGCACTCCGCGCTACGCGCACCCGGCGAACGCACCAACACCGAGCTCAAGAACTGCCGCGTCCTGCGGAAGATCCGCTCCAGCCCGCGCCCACGCCAGCCACCTCGTCAACGCCGTCCAGGTCCTCATCACCGCCGAAGCCATGTGACTCACGAGGTTGGAAAGGGCTCAGTGTCAGCGCACTCCATTCCTGCTGTCCTTCGACGTCGTCGGGCACGCCTGGGTCTTCGATCAAAACGGTCGCCTGATACAGGGTCATCGAAGTTGGTCGGGGTTGAGGCGTCCGCGGGCTCGGCGGGTGGTTGCGGCGCGTGTTCGTAGTCGTTGGTTGGCGGGGTTGCGGTAGCCGTAGGCGTTCC
>NZ_CDWTMG010000085.1:3369-17811 GCF_977945845.1 Frankia sp. CcMO1 | reverse complement strand
CGCGGGGACCGCTCGGGCCCGCCACGGCTCGGGGGGCGACGGAGCGACGGCAGGCGGCCGCGTCGCGGGCGTGAGCGCGCGGGTCGCAGCGGGCCTGGCCACCGTCGGCGTTCTGCAGCTGCCATGGCTCGTCGCCGCGATGCTCCATCCCGCGTTCGCGTCGTCCACGGGCGAGGGGGACGCCGGCCTCACGCTGTTCGCGCTGCGCTCGGAAACCGGCTGGGGGCGGCTGGTCGACGCCCTCGGCCTGGCTGGCATGTGGAACGCCGCCGCCCTGCCCGACAGCCGCTTCACGGTCCTGGCACGCGCCAGCACGGTGCTCGTGATCCTCCTGATGCTGGCCGGCCTGCCGGCCCTGCGGAAGCTCGCGGCGGCGGGGGCGGCCCCGGAGGTGGTCGCGGGGGCGGCAGCGGCGGTGACCGGCTACCTCGTCGCCGTCCTGCCCGTGCTCCCCGGCGGCGGGTCGCTGCTGCGGTTCCTCGTGGACACGGTCCCCGGCGCGGGACTCCTGCGTGACGGCCACCGCTGGCTCGGCCTGACGGCCATGGGTGTGGCGGTGCTCGCCGGTCACGCGACGCTCCGGCTGGGCGGCGTCGCCGACGCCTGGGCCCGCCGGCGGGGGGCGAGCGGGTCCGGGGGCCGGGCGGCGGTCGCGGTTCTCGTCGCGTGCCTGGTGGCTGCCACGATGCCGGACCTCGCCGGGGGGCTCGCGGGCAGGCTGACCGCCCGGCACTACCCGGCGGACTGGTCCGCGGCCCGGTCGGTTCTCGACGCGGCCCCCGACAGCGCCCGGGTGCTGGTGCTCCCGTGGGGCGCGTTCCGGCGGTTCGGCTGGACGGGCCCGGACCCGGTCCTCGATCCGGCCCCCCGGCTCCTGCCACGGCAGGTCGTCGTCTCCGACGCGCTCACGGTCGGCAGCCGCCGGCTGCCCGAGGAGGGGCTCGGTGCGCGGGCCGCCGCGGCGGCGCTGGCGGACCGGCGGCTGGCCGACGCCGAACTTCGCGACATCCAGGTGGGATGGATCCTGGTGGAACGGGGTACCCCGGGAGCGGAGTCCCTGCCGGTGTTTCCCCCGGGGTGGCGGCCCGCGTTCCAGGGCCCCGACCTCGTGCTGTGGCGCGCTCCGGATCCGTTGCCCGCCGCGCCCCGGCCGAGCCGGACGCGTCTGGTGGGCGTGCTCGGAGTGCACCTGGCCGCGCTCCTGCTGCTGGTGGCCGCCCTGGCCGTCGCCGCGGCCGCGACGACCGGGCGGATAACACCCTGGCATCGGTCCGATGTGACGATGCGCACTTATCGCTAGAACACGTTATGGTGACTGCCACGTAGCGTGGGGTTTCACGGTAACGATCGCGCAAAACGTCCGTTCGCAGGAGCCCGTAAGTGACTGACTGCACCGCCAGCGGCTGCTAGGGTACCCGTGAGTAACAGCACATTGATCAACAAGTCGACTTCAGGAGGAGCGATGAAGGCAGGACGCAGGGACCGCGGCGCCACCATGACGGTGTTCGCGCCCATCCTGGCTGCCATCATCGGGGGTGGTGCAGCGATTGGGGCGGCGATTCAGATCGTCGAGCTCGCACCGTCGAACAGCGAGCCGGCGCCGTCCCAGGGGGACCTTCAGTCAGAGGTCAGCTACGGCGACCGCTGACGACACGGCCGCCTGACAGTTCGAAGGCCGCGGCGCCCGTCCGGGTGTTCGCGGCCTTCGAGGCGTTCCCTTCGAGTCCGTTCCAGGTCGAATAGGCGCGGTTGATCCCTTCCGTCCTGGTGATCAAGCGGGGCCCACCCAAATGGCGAACCCCCAAATGGCGAACCCGCCCGGAGATCTCCGGGCGGGTTCGCCATTTGGGTGCGGACGATCAGCGGCGGCGTGAGCGCAGGGGCGCGCGGCGCCGGGAGCGAGTCCGCTCGGCGCCGTGGTTCTGCGCCGCCGAGTCTCCCCGCAGGTCGACGACGACGTCGCCTTCCTCCGTGCGCTCCATCCGGACGCCGTCGGTCTGCTTCTGATCCGGAGCCGCCGTGGGGTCGATCACCGACGTGGGCGGCAGGCCGCCGGCCACCCGCCGCAGGAGCAGGTGCATCGAGGTCGACGCCGTCCGCCAGCTGTAGTGGCCCACGTGCTCGCGCGCGGCGTCACCGAGCGCCTCCCGGTACTGCTGGTCGGCGAGCACGCGGCGGGTGGCGTCGATGAACGCCTCCAGGTCGTCCTCGACGAGTAGCCCCGTGACGCCGTCGTGGACCGACTCGGCCAGTCCGCCTGCGCTGCGGTAGGCGATCGCCGGCACGCCGTGCGCGGCCGCCTCGACCACCATGAGCCCCCAGCCCTCCTTGACGGAGGGCGCGAGCATCAGCCAGGAGCGGGCCAGCATCTCCTCCTTCTCGCCCTCGTCGACGAATCCGGTGAACGTCACCCGGTCGGCGACGCCGCGCCTTCGCGCCTCGGCCTCCAGCTCCGAGCGCCACCAGCCTTCGCCGATGACGCGCAGCCGGATACCGGGCCACTGGTCCGAGAGCCGCGCCACGGCCTCCAGGGCGTGCTCCACGCGCTTGTGCGGCACCAGGCGACCCAGCACGACGAGGCTGGGCTCCGGGTCGCGGCCGGGTGCGTCGGCTTCGGACACCGGCCGCGTGCCGTTGTGGACGATCGCGATGGCCTTCTCGTCGACGCCGAGTTCGACCAGCTCCCGGCGCGTGACCTCCGAGACCGCGACGTACTGGCAGCCGCGGTGGACGCGGGGGGACACGCGGGACTCGAGCCACCAGCCCGCGGACGCCAGCGCCCGCCCGAAGACCACGTGCCACTGCTCACGGTGCACGTGGTGCACGAGCACGATCACCGAACGTCCGGCGACGGCACGGGCCCAGAAGGGGACGCCGTTGTGGACGTCGATGACGACGTCGGGGGAGCGGCCCGTCATCCGCTCCCACAGGAGCCGTGACAGTGCGCGCAGGTAGACCGTCCAGCGGCCTCCCGCGTGACGGAACGTGATTCCATCACGCTGAATCGTGGCCGGGACTCCTTGATGCCTGGAGCAGAAGATTTCAACTTGGCATCCGTCGGCCACCAGGTCCGCGGCGATCCTTTCGATATAGCGTTCCGACCCCCCGCCTTCAGGGTGGGTGGTATCGCGCCAATTAAGGACGGCGACCCGCAGCGGACTCGTCGGCATTCCGGCTCCTCATCCTGTGGCGTACTCTGCTGGGACGATGTGTGCTGCGCCACGTGGAGGAGAACGCTACGGCGTTTGCCCACTCCCTCGCTACCCGTGGGTAGCCTTCTAGACCATGTCAGTGACACAGACCTCAACGAGCTCCCTGCCGGAATTGCCGCCGCGGGGGAGCCTGGCGCGCAGCGTGGCCCTGCTCAAGGCATTCCGGGTGGAGCAGACCGACCCGGACCGGTTCTACTCACTGCTCGCGGCGGACACGGTGCGTGAGGTCTCGCGGTACGCCGACCTTCGGGGTGCCAGCATCGTGGACGTCGGCGGCGGCCCCGGGTACTTTGCGGACGCCTTCCGCGGTGCCGGAGCCCGCTACGCCGGGATCGACCCGGATGTCGGTGAGCTGACCGCCCGCGGGTCCGTGACGGAGGGATTCCTCCGGGCCTCCGGCCTCGACCTGCCGATCCAGGACGGCGCACTCGACCTTTGTCTGTCGAGCAACGTATTGGAGCACGTGCCCCAACCTGAGCGGATGGCCGACGAGATGCTCCGCGTCGTCCGGCCCGGCGGCGTGATGTGGCTGTCGTGGACGACGTGGCTCTCGCCGTGGGGTGGGCACGAGACCGCGCCGTGGCACTATCTCGGCGGACACCGCGCGGCCGACCGGTACGCGGCCCGCAACGGCCGCCGTCCCAAGAACGACTTCGGCACGTCGCTCTTCGCGTGCTCCGCCGGCCGCATGGTCCGCTGGGCGAAGTCGCAGACCGGCCGCGCCGACATCCTGGACATCCGGCCGCGCTACCACCCCGACTGGGCCACGTGGATCACCGCCGTGCCGGGTGTCCGTGAGATCGCCAGCTGGAACGTCGTGATCGCCATGAGGCGCCGCTCGTGACGGCGATCCTCGGACCGCCGGCTCTGCCGGCCGCCCTCGCCACCGCGGCACCGCCGCGGGGTCCCGACGACCCCGGCGCCGAGCCCGCCACCAGCGAGGCCGTCCGGCGGCGGCTTCGCCTGCTGGCGGCCAGCGTCGCGCTGACCGTCCTGGCCTTCGTGCAGGCGCCGGGCAGGATCGCGCCGGACACCAAGCTCGACCTGTCGGTGGACCCGCTCGGCTTCCTCATGCGCGCGTGGAACCTGTGGGAGCCGCTGGGCGCGTCCGGTCAGCTGCAGAACCAGGCGTACGGCTACTTCCTGCCGATGGGGCCGTTCTACCTGGTCGGCAACCTGCTCGGGATCCCGCCCTGGATCGTCCAGCGCATGTGGTGGGCCACCGTTCTGCTCGTTGCCTTCCACGGCATGTACCGCCTGCTCGGCCGGATGGGCGTCGGCGTCCACAGCACCCAGATGATCGCGGCGCTGGCCTACGCCCTTTCTCCCCGCATGATCACCGAGGTCGGGCCGGTGAGCATCGAGGCCTGGCCGATCGCGATGGCGCCGTGGGTGCTGCTGCCCCTGGTCAAGGTGCGCCCGGGAGCCGCGGCGACGGCGGCGGCCAGATCCGGGATCGCCGTCGCCCTGTGCGGCGGCGTGAACGCCGTGGCGGTGGGCGCCGTGCTGCCGCTGCCGGTCTGGTGGCTGATGACGCGGCAGCGCTCGCCGATGCGTCGCGTGCTGACCCGCTGGTGGATCCTCGCGGTCACGTGCGCCACCCTGTGGTGGCTCGGCCCCCTGCTGCTCCTGGGCCGCTACAGCCCACCGTTCCTGGACTGGGTGGAGAGCTCTGCCGTCAGCACGTCGAAGGGGTCGTTGCCGGGCGCCTTCCGCGGCACCACCCAGTGGGTCGCCTGGTTCCAGCTGCCCCAGCCGATCTGGCTCGCGGGATGGTCGGTCCTGTCGTCTCCGGCCGGCATCCTGCTCGGCTGGCTCCTGATCTCGCTGGGCGTCCTCGGCATGCTCCGCCGGGACGCCCCGAACCGGACCTTCCTCATCGGCGGTGTGATCGGCGGCCTCACGCTGCTGACGATGGGCCACATGGGGCCGTTCACAGCGCCCTGGCAGCCCGCCATCCAGGATTTCCTGGACGGCGTCGGCGCGCCGCTCAGGAACACCCACAAGTTCGACGTCGTCCTCCGGATCCCGCTGACCATCGGCCTCGCGCACGCCCTGACCGTGCTGCGCGTCCCGAAGGTCCGGGGCCTGCCGTTCTCGTCGCAGTCGATGCTGCAGTTCGTCGCCGCCGCGGCCCTGCTGGGCACCGCGGCCCCGGCCCTCGTGGGGCAGCTTCCGTCCCGGGGCAGCTTCACCGAGGTGCCGGACTACTGGCGGCAGGCCGCGGCGTACCTGGAGAAGACCGACGACGGCGCGCGCACCCTGATCGTGCCCGGCAACACGTTCGCGACCAGCATCTGGGGCGACCCCCACGACGAGCCGTTCCAGCCGCTGGCCCGCACCAAGTGGGCCGTGCGGGACGGCGTCCCGCTGTCGTCCGAGGGCAACATCCGCATGCTCACGGCGATCGAGCAGCAGCTCGCGACCGGCCGCGGCTCGCCCGGCCTGGCTTCGTACCTCGCACGCGCGGGCGTCTCGCGGCTGCTCGTGCGCGCCGACCTGGCCCGATCGTTCCAGCCCGGGTCGGCGCCGCTGCCGGTGACGGTGCGCTCGGCCCTGGAGCAGTCGCCGGGCCTGCATCCGGTCGCGAAGTTCGGCCCGCAGCTCCAGGGCAGCCGGAACGCCCAGCAGGTGGACGACGACGGTCTCGACATCCCCGCTCCGGCGCTGGAGGTCTGGGAGGTCGACGAGAAGGCCTGGCTCGCCGAGGTGTACCCCACCTCCAGCGTGGCGCGCGTCGCCGGTGGCACGGAGAGCCTGCTCAGCCTGGCCGACGCGGGTGAGATCGACCGCCGTCCCACGGTGCTCGACGGCGATCCCCAGGCGAAGGCGCTCCAGGGCGCGCCGCTGATCGCCACGGACACGCCGCAGCGGCGGGAGGCGAACGTCGCGCAGGTGCGCGACCTGTACTCGGCCGTGATGACGCCGCAGGAGCGGTACCAGAACGACCGGAAGGTCCACGACTGGCTCCCCTTCGGACAGCAGGAGGTCGCAGCCCGGAGTGAAGGCGTCCAGTCGGTCACCGCGCTGAGCCAGGCGGGACAGTCCGTGGCGCCGTGGTTCGCCGTGGACGGCGACCCGACCACCGCGTGGGTCTCCAGCCCGCTCGCGATCGACCAGTGGCTGCAGATCACCTTCCCGAAGCCCGTGGACCTGCCCTCCGAGCTCCTGCTGACACCGAGCCCGGCGGGCGCGCGGCTGGCCGCCGTCGACGTCAAGACCGACGCCGGCAGCGATCAGTCCGCCATCACCCTCAGCGCCAACCTGCAGGCGCTGCCGCAGCCGATCAAGGTGCCGCCGGGACCCACGCGCACGCTGCGGATCACGGTGGCGAAGACCTGGCAGGGCACCGAGCTCAACCCGGTGTCGATCAGCGAGATCCGCCTGCCCGGCATCACGCCGCGCCGCCCGCTCGTGGTCCCCGCCGCCGCGGGCGCCGCGAGCGGGCCACCGGTCTCGATCTCCCTGCATGCGGCGCGTGACGGTGCCGACAGTTGCGCGACCGTGGGAGACCGGGCGTGGTGCTCGCCGCGCCAGCGCCGCCAGAGCCAGGACGGCGACCTGGACCGCATCCTGACCATGACGACCGGTGCCGCGTACGGCGTCCAGGCGACTGCCCGCGCCCGCGACACCGAGCGCGTGGACGACCTGCTGGAGCCGGACCAGCCCTTCGTGAAGGTCGCAGCCTCGTCGCGGTGGACGCAGGACCCCGCACAGCGCCCGCAGGCGGCGATGGACCGGTCGCTGACCACCGGCTGGATGGCCACGGTGGACGACGACTCGCCGTCGCTCACGCTGCGCTGGAAGGGTGTGCGCAGGATCGACCGCCTCCAGTGGCAGGTGGACAAGGACCTGTTCGCGTCCAAGCCGGCCCGGCTGGACGTGTCCGTCGGCTCGACCCACCGCATCGTCACGCCGGACGCGGACGGGTGGGTCCGGTTCCCGGCCCTGCGCGGCGAGAGTCTGAAGATCACGGTGCGCGGCGTCATCCCGATGTACTCGAAGGACAGGGTGACGAACTTCCCGACACCCCTGCCCGTCGGCGCCAGCGAGATCAACGTGCCGGCGCTGGACAGCATGCGGGTGCCGATGCCCTCGTGGCTGCCGATCAAGGCACCCTGCGGCGAGGGCCCACCGCTGGTGATGGGGGCCCAGCGCATCCAGACGCGGGTGCGCGGCACGGTCGGCCAGATCCTGAGCCGCCAGCCGCTCATGGTGGTGCCGTGCGGCGACGTCCCGGCGCTGCCCGCCGGCGAGGCCCGCATCCGGCTTGAGGCGACCAGCCGGTTCGAGCCCGAGGCCGTCACCCTCACGCGCACGGACGCGAAGACCACGAGCGTCTCGGACGCCGGCGATCCGCCGGTCACCGCGCCTTCGCGGACCCGCGAGGTCTCGCCGGAGCACCGGGTGATCACCGTCGACAAGGCGGACACGGAGCAGTTGCTCGTCATCCACGAGAACGCCAACCCGGGCTGGAAGGCGACGCTGGACGGCGCCACGCTGGAGCAGGTGCGGGTCGACGGCTGGCAGCAGGGCTACCTCGTCCCGGCCGGGCAGGGCGGGGACGTCGTCCTGCGCTTCACTCCCGGTCGGCCCTACCGGATCGCGCTGGTGATCGGTCTGGTGCTGGCGGCGCTGCTCGCCGCGTTCACCATCCCGCCGCGCAGCCGGCGGGCGAAGGACCGGCGCGGCGCCCGCCTCGCGGAGCCGATTCCCCTCTACGAGAACTCGTCGCATCGTGGCTACGGCATGCTCGGCCTGGCCGGGCTCACCGTCATGAGCGGCGGGTGGGCGGCCGCGGCCTTGGGTGGCGTCCTGCTCGGCGTCCGCCAGCGGATCCAGATGCGGTGGATAGTGGTCGCGGCCTGCGTGGTGGCCGGCATCGGCGCGTCGGTCAGCACCAACGCGGACGACAAGGACAGCCTCGCGTCGCCCGTGAGCATCTTCGCGTGCATCGTGATCGTGGCGTGCCTCGTGGTGCGGCTCGACGCCGACAGCGACCGGCTGCTGACGGGGCTCTCGCTGCGCCTGACGCGTCGCGTCCGCCGCCGTCCGCGCCGCTGAGCTCCGATCCGGCGATAACGCGACTCAGTCGTGTCTGGACTCCAAAGCGGGGTCGTAACGCGACTGAGTCGCGCTTGGACCCCAAAGCGGGGTCGTAACGCGACTGAGTCGCGCTTGGACTCCAAAGCGGGGTCGTAACGCGACTGAGTTCACAGGCTGCGCCACTGATGGCCCAAACCCATGGAAGCGGACATACTGGCGAGTAACTTCGGGCGCACCGCTCCCTGTCCGCGGCGCGACCGGTCTCACTCAATGACGAGAGGACCCCAGTTGATGAGGATTCATCGCATGAACCATGCCACCCGGCTCGCCGCCGTCGTGGGCGCGCTGGGCGCGGTTCTGTCGGCCGCCACCCCCGCCTCCGCGGATCCGCAGACCGTCCTCTACCCGTGCGAGGCCAGCACCGCCTTCGGCCCGGTCGCGTCGTCGGTCGACACGGTCGTCGAGGCGACCGCTCCCGCGACCGTGGCGCAGGGCGCCGAGTTCACCGTGACGCTCACGTCGGCGGAGGACCAGGTTCCGACCACCGTCAGCGGCCTGCCGCTCACCGCGGTCAAGAACTTCCGGTTGCTCATTCCCGTCCCGGCGAATACCACGCTCGTGTCGGCGACGACGTCCGGTGGAGCGGGCCTCGGCACCGAGCCGCCGGTGATCTCCGTCGAGAACGGTGCCGTCGTCATGACCCTGAACACTTCCCTGGCGGGCGGCGCGGCCTACACACTCCCCGTCCTGACGCTCGCCCTCCGGGCGGCGCAGGAGGGCACGGCCGACGTCCGGCTGGGTGGCACGAGCTTCACCGACCCCGGGCTCACCTTCACGACCGTTGTCGACGTCGTCGGCACGCCGCTCGAGGCGCCCACCGCTTGCTACCCGGACCCCAACCCGGTGCTGGCCAGCACGGCGATCACCCCGGTCGAGCCGACGGCTCCCACGGCGCCGTAGCCCCCACGAGACAGGAGCCCGGTCCCCCACGCGGGAACCGGGCTCCTGTCCGTTCGGCCGTTCGCTCGGCCGTTCGTTCGGTGCCCGCTCAGCCCAGCTGGATGGCGTCCGCGGGCTGAGGCTGTGGCTGCGGCGGCTGGGGACGGCGGCGCCGCGGGACCCGGGCGATGGGCAGCCGCGAGAACGCCGTCGGCTCACGTGCGCCGGCCGACCTGGCGGCCCGCAGGCCGTTGCGGAACCTGCGCTGCGCCGGCTCCTCGATGAACCGCCACGAGAAGGTGCCGACGACGAGGCTGGCGATGAGGGTCAGGATCAGGGTGACCCAGAACCCGCCACCGAAGACCGACAGGCCGAGGATGCGCCGGATCGTCCCCATGAGGATCGGGTGCCAGAGGAAGACGCCGAAGCTGATCTGCCCCAGCCAGCGCATCAACGGGCTGAGGGCGAACGCGCGCCATCCGGCACGCTGGTCGCCGAAGATGGCCGGAAGCAGCAGGAGCGAGGCGACCACGGTGAAGGTGACGTGCTTGAGCAGGGCCTGGGACGCCGTCGCGCCGGTCAGGTCGTACGGGCCTCCCAGCTTGGAGGTGGCCAGCCAGTAGCCCGCGAGCGCGAGACACATGCAGACGCCGGGGGCGTTCGCGAGGTTGCGGATCGCCTCCGGCACGGGTGTCGGCCGCTCTCGAAGCCAGGCCAGGAGCATGCCCGCGCTGAACCAGTCCAGGAATGCGGGCAGCCACAGCAGTTCGCGGCCGTAGCCCTGCGTGGAGTCATGGTACCCGTAGCGCCAGGCGATGGCTCCCACCATGAAGATCGCGAGAACGATCGCGGGCCGGTGCGGGCGTGCCTTGTGCGGCAGCGCGAACAGTGACCCCACCCGGGAGTGGAGTGGGCGCTTGCGGCGCGCCCGGGCGGCGCGTCGCGTCATCGGCTGGTCGGTGGCGGTGGGCTCCAGCCCGTGGAGCCGTGCCATCGCCGTCCCCCGTCCGAGGCAGAGCCAGGCGAGGAAGGGGAGCGTGAGGTAGTAGCCGACTTCGACGCTCAAGCTCCACATCTGGACCATGCCGTCGAGCTGCCTGGCGAACGCGGTGAAGTAGTTCTGGACCAGGAAGATCGTCTGGACCCAGCGCGACTCCTCGCTTTCCCGGGCCGTGGGCGACAGCAGGTAGACACCGGCGACCGTGACCAGGAACGCGGGGTAGATGCGCACGTAGCGGCGGCGCAGGTAGGAGCGGACTGCGACGCGTGGCCGGGCGCCGTAGGCAGCCTGCACGAACGGGCGGAACAGCAGGAACCCGGAGAGCAGGAAGAACAGCGTCACGCCGAAGTCGAGCCGGGAGAGCCAGCCCGCCCACGGCCCGTTGACCCCCGCCGACGACGTGAAGCCGACGTGCGTGACGAGGACCATCAGTGCCGCGACGCCGCGATAGGCCTCGAGGACGGGGAGGTCGTGGCTCGGCAGCCGGGTGGGTGCGCCGGGCCCCGACTGCGGCGTCGCCGGCGCGGGCAGGCCGGAGGAGTCCGGCAACGCGAGTTCACCCGGGCGGCCCCCGGGGTGTCCCGCGGCGGCGAGCTGAGCGGCGCGCTCGATCGGCAGCAACTCCCCGTTCGTGCGGCCCGATCCCCTGGCCCCGGGTTCCAGCGTGGCGGTCACGGTGTGCCCACCCAGATCCGGACCAGGTTCACGCAACTGCCAGGATCGGCGGCCACCAGGCGCACGGCGGAGACGGTCTGGCCGAGGGGCACGGGGAAGCGCAAGGTGTGTGGCCCCTGCGGCATGTCGTCGTCGGACCAGCGTTCGGGCGCGATCAGCTTCCGGTCGGGCGTCTCCACCCTCACCTCCACCCTCGTTGACGCGTTGAGCAGCAGTCCTACCTCCAGCTGTGCTCCCGGTACGTAGGGCACCGGCTTCGTCAGGGCGACCCGCGCACCGCGACCCGTTGTCGGAAGCACTGCTCGGCAGACCGCCGCCTTCTTGCTCTCCCCGAGGACCTGCGTGTGCAGGACGGGCACCAGGTTGCCAGCCGCATCGAATGTCCGCGTTGCCCCGTCACCATCATGGAAGCGTGCATCCGGCCGGATGAGAAGAACCAGCGGAGCTGCCGTGGGAAACTCAGCAGTCACCCAGGCCGGCATGACGGCCTCCGGCAGCGGGGTGGCGAGTACGCGCGGGAACGGCTCGGCGTTCTGCAGCGAGGCGCGGGCGTTGGCGAGCCAGGTGTCCGTCGGGTTGTCCCACCAGTGGTCGGTGAAGGTCCAGGTGCTGACCAGGGACCCGGTGATGATGACGGCCATCGCCACGACACCGGCCAGCACTCGCGGCGTCAGGTCGAACGAGATCAATCCGTCCGGTTTCCTGGTCACCGGGGCTGTATCAGGCGGCGAGATCGCGTAGCTCGCGGTGGCGATCGCGCTGCCCTGTGGCGCGTAGACGATCCCGGAACCCGGTCCCGGCGTGATCGCCTCACCGACGATGACGGGCGTGTGCACGGGCAGCATGGTCCCTGCCGCCGGGGTCGCCGGGCGGGTCGGGGACGGCACGAATCCGGGTGTGGCCTCCCGTTCGGCGCCGACGCCGATGCGCCACGGGATGGCGGCGAGTGCGGCGCCGTAGAGCAGCGCGGGAACGAGGTCCGCCCAGAGCCGGACGGCGTCCGCCAGGACCGCCTCGAAGCCGACGGACCGCCCGTATGTGATTATCGCCACAGACGGGAGTGTCCAGGCTGTAACCACGGAGAGTGCCCGGACGACCCGTGCCGGGCTGCGCCTCAAGGTGATCAGGAGCCCCACGCCGGTCGCGATGAGCGCCTCGATGACGCCCGGTGTACCGACGTGGGGAGTGCCGGCGTACGGCGTGCTGTAGATCCAGTCCCAGGGGCCGCCGAGGAGGAGTGGGATCAGGGTCCCGCCCACGGTTTCCGCGGCGAGCGCGAGCACGTCGACCGGCGACGGCGGTGAACCCGGTCCCTGGTCGTAGGGCCCGTTCATGTAGATGACCAGGAAAACGACGACGACGGCCGACGACCACAGCGCCGACCAGAACGCCGCACGGATCGGCCGGCGAGGCACTCCCGGTCCGCGGCGGCCGACGAACATGGCCAGGCTGATCGCGGTGAGCGCGACGGGGACCACCGCCGCCTTCTCGTAGAAGCAGAGGCCGACGGCGGTCGCCACGACGACGGCGACGAGGTCCCCCCGGCGGCGTCGCATGATCCACCGCAGGTGGGCGTCCACCGCCCACACCATCGCGGCGGTACAGGCCACGACGGTGATCGACTGACGGAACCAGGCGGTGGCGGGCAGCAGGGCCGGCGTGAAGAGCAGCAGTGCGAGGGGTGCCAGCGCAGCCCCGCGCGGCCCGAACGTGCGCCGCAGGAGCCGCCAGAACGCGACCGCGAGGACGAACCGGACGGCCATGGTCACCAGGACGGCGGGCGCGTGCTCCAGCGGGAACACCCGCGACTGGGTCCAGTCGATGATGCGGGGGAGCGGGGCGAAGTGGGTGCCGTTCGATCCCACGATGAACGAGAAGAACGGCTGCCCTTGCGCGTAGCCCTGCGCCCGGAGGTCGTCCAGGTAGAGCGAGCCCGGCGGCAGGATCAGCAGCAGCATCGCCATGTGCGCCCCGATCAGGGCGAATGCGAACGTGTCGATCCTGGTCCAGACGGCGCGCCGGCGCGCGATTGCGCTGCGCAGCGGGGCCGGCAGGCCCGAGATCTCGAAGGGGGCGGTGTCCGTTTCCGGGAGATCGTCCTCCAACGGCGGGAGAGCGCGGCGGGGGCGGGCACGGGCGCGGCCCCCGTGTGCCCTCGAGTTCGCGCGGGTGGCGCGCTGAGGGCTGCCGCCGTGCGGTGGTGGATTGCGCGGGCCGGCGGCCCCCGGTGTCCATTCGCCGGTCCGATCGCGGAACAGGTCGGGCTGTTCCACGCGCTCCGTCATCTCCCGCCCCTTCACGATGGCCGCCGGGTGGCGGCTGGGTGGCCCTTGGGCCGTCTTGAGATCCCGCTCGCCGTCGGGCGGGACCTTCGGTCCGGTGGCGTTGCGCAGTCGATAGTGTCCCCCGCGCAGGTCTCGGCGCGATATCAGTTACGCAACGTGACGCTACATTGGTTCAAGACCGTTCTCCTTATCTGTACTCGCTGGTAGTGTGCGCGGCACCACAGCACGTGCGGTAGTGGTGTGTGCTGTGAATCCGGCCGCCGTCGTCCACCCGAGGAGTCGCTGTCATGCGTAGGATTGCGGGCCTCGTCCTGGTCGCTTTGGGTGTCGCTCTGATCGCGCTGGCGATCGCGCTCCCCACTTATGTGTATCCACGGGTCGCCAAGGCACCGATCGATCCGAACACCACCCTCATGGCGCGGGGTGAGGGCGTCACCGTGCTGCTGCCGCGGAGTATCGAAGACGGCGGCACCCAGATCTTCAGCAATCAGGTCGTCGAAGTGGCGCGGACCATCGACGGCGAGTTGCGCGAGGGTGCCCCCAAGCCCGCCGCCGACGAGCGGTTCTACCGGCTCGCGTTCCAGGCCAACGTCGAGGGCAAGGGCCTGCTCCAGGCGTACGTCGAGGGCGCGTGCTTCAACCAGGACACCGGCCTGGCGACGAACTGCGGCGGCGACTACCTCGCCACCGATCCGACCGACGAGGTCGGGCAGCCCATCGAGCACCGCGGCCTGATCTTCAAGTTCCCGTTCAACACGGAACGGCGTGACTACCCCTTCTGGGACGTCAACATCAAGGCGCCGATGACGGCTCGCTACGACGGCACCGAACGCATCGACGGGCTCCAGACCTACCGGTTCGTCCAGGTCATCCCGGACACGGTCATCGGTCAGGAAGAGGTCCCGGGCGAGTTGATCGGGCAGTCCGGGACGCCGTCCGTCACCGCCGACCGGATCTACGCCACCACCAGGACCCTCTGGGTCGAGCCCTACACCGGCGCGATCATCAAGGGGGCCGAGCGCGTGAACCAGAGGCTGGCCGCCAACGGCAAGCAGGCGCCGATCATCGCCGGGTATCTGGAGTACACGCCGGAGACGGTGAAGGCGAACGTGGACGAGTACGGCGAGTCCGCGTCCGGGCTGCGGTTCGTGTCCCGCATCGGCCCCATCGGTGGCTGGATCCTCGGACCCATCTGCCTGCTCGCCGGTCTCGGGCTGCTGGCGATGAGCCGGCGGCGCCGCAGCGACGACGAGTGGAACGAGGACCGGACGCACTACCAGACGGT
>NZ_CDWTMG010000085.1:0-2722 GCF_977945845.1 Frankia sp. CcMO1 | reverse complement strand
AAAACAGGCTCTGACGCTTGCCGGGTGGGTTGCCGGCGGCGGCATCGGAACGAAGTGGGAACGGGGAACTCGCCCGCGGGCAACCGCCGCCGGGCAAAGCCGCGGCACCCGGACACGGGGGCCACTGACCACGTGGGAGTACTGGATGCGCAGGATCGTGGCACTGGTTCTTGTGGCATTGGGCGTCGCGCTGGTCGCGCTGGCCATCGCCTTGCCCACGTACGTGTACCCGAGGGTGGCCAAGGCGCCCGTCGACCCCAACACCAAGATGGAGGCGCGGGGTGAGGGGGTGACAGTCCTCCTTCCGCGCAGTGTGGAGGAGGGTGGCACCCAAATCTACAGCAACCAGACGATCCATCAGGTCCGGCAGGTGAACGGCGAGATCCGCGAGGGATCAGCCGAGGCGACGGGGGAGGAGCGGTTCTACCGGAACGCCGTCATGGTCGAGGTCGAGGGCAAGGGCCTGCTGGAGGCGTACGTCGAAGGTGGATCGTTCAACCAGAAGACCGGCCTGGCGACGAACTGCTGCGGTGACTACCGGACCGAGGACCCCACGGACGACATCGGCCAGCCGATCGAGCACCGCGGCGTGCTCTACAAGTTCCCGTTCAACACCGAGCGCCGGGACTACCCGTTCTGGGACGAGACGATCAAGTCGGCCACGACCGCTCGGTTCGACGGCACCGAGCGGATCGAGGGGCTGCAGACCTACCGGTTCGTCCAGGTCGTCCCGGACACGGTGGTCAGCCAGGAGCAGGTACCGGGCGAGCTGATCGGCGTCCCGAACGAGCCGTCGGTGAACGCTGACCGGATCTACTCCACCCGGCGGACCGTCTGGATCGAGCCCTACACCGGCGCGATCATCAAGGGGGCCGAGCAGGTGAACCAGCGGCTGGTCGCGAACGGCAAGGAAGCCCCGATCTTCAACGGGTTCATGGAGTACACGCCGGACACGGTCAAGCGGAACGTGGACGAGTACAAGTCCGCCTCCTTCGGCCTGCGGTTCGCCTCGCGGCTCGGCCCGATCGGTGGCTGGGTCCTCGGGCCGATCCTGCTCCTGATCGGCGGCACCCTGGTCGTGACCGATCGCCGCCGTGACGAGGACGAGTGGGAGGACGAGCCCGCGCGCGTCCGCGCCGGCGTCTGAGTTAGCCCACACCTTCCGCCGACTGAGTCGTGTCCGGACCCCTTTTCGGGGTCCGGACACGACTCAGTCGTTTGTCTGCGGGTGTCGGTGGGTCACGAAGATCGCCGTTCCCGGGATGAGGCGACCCCGCATCGGGCTCCAGCCGCCCCAGGCCCGCTCCAGGCCATCCGGCCACTCCGGCTCGACGACGTCGTCGATCACGAAGCCGGACGCGACCAGGTCGCGCACCCGGTCACCCAGGGTCTGGTGGTGCTCGGCGTAGTGCACGCGGCCGCCGCCGGTCTCGACGTACGGCGTCCGGTCGAAGTACGAGAACGCCGCGGTGAGGCCCGCGACTCCGGGGTCGTCGGGGAAGACCCACCGGAACGGGTGCGTCACCGAGAACACCCAGCGGCCGCCCGGGCGAAGCACCCGGGCCACCTCTGCGAAGACCCGGCGGGGGTCCGCGACGAACGGCACGGCGCCGTAGGCGCTGAAGGCGATGTCGAAGGACGCCGCCGCGAAGGGCAGGGCCCGGGCGTCGCACTGTAAGAGTGCCGGTGCCGGTGCCGGTGCCGCGGGCCGGGCGCCGTCGCGGGCGTGCCGGAGCATCCCGCCGGAAAGGTCGCTCGCCACCACCCTCCCGCCGTGCCCGGCGACCCATCGGCCGCACTGAGCAGCGCCCGAGCCGATCTCCAGAACGTCCCGCCCGGACACGTCGCCCAGCAGGCCGGCGGCCGACTCGTCGAGCCCTTCCGGACCCCAGCGCAGGCGGCCGGCCAGATCGTCGCCGTGCTCCTTGAGATAGTCGTCCGCTTCGGCGTCCCACCAGGCACGATTCGCGCGGACGCTCTCCTCGGCGCCCACCGGTTCGAAACCCGCGACGGGCGGTTCGGTGTCCATGTCGGCTATGCTCCCGTGCCGGGCCGAACGACCAGAGGACGGGTCGCCGACTGGCGCTCAGATTGGCGCCGGGTTGGCTTTGACCCGTGATCGGGCGAGCGGCTAGGGTTACTAGGGCGCACGCGGTGTGCGCGGACTGTGTTTGTCCTTGATCCGACTGGCAGCACCCTGCGGGGGGACGCCACCGACTCGGGGCCGCCGGGCTGTGCATTCCGCAGCGTCTTCACTTGTCCGCATCGACCACAGTCCAAACCCCGGAGTTCCCCCTTCATGACCACCAGCACTGCCGAGCAGGCGCGCACCCCACAGGTCGCCGTCAACGACATCGGCAGCGAAGAAGAGTTTCTCGCTGCGATTGACGAGACCATCAAGTACTTCAATGACGGCGACATCGTCTCCGGCACGATCGTCAAGGTCGATCGCGACGAGGTGCTGCTGGACATCGGTTACAAGACCGAGGGTGTCATCCCCTCCCGTGAGCTCTCGATCAAGCACGACGTCGACCCCGCCGAGGTGGTCAGCGTCGGCGACGAGATCGAGGCCCTCGTCCTTCAGAAGGAGGACAAGGAAGGCCGCCTGATCCTCTCCAAGAAGCGCGCTCAGTACGAGCGGGCCTGGGGGACGATCGAGAAGGTCAAGGAGGAGGACGGCATCGTCACCGGTACGGTGATCGAGGTCGTGAAGGGCGGGCTG
>NZ_CDWTMG010000084.1:0-17480 GCF_977945845.1 Frankia sp. CcMO1 | reverse complement strand
TCCAGATCCAGTGCAGATGGGCGGCGCACCATGGGTCCGCCGGGTCCGCGGAACCGGCGGCCAGGGCTTCGACCAGGCCGGTCAGCGTGGCCGACGGGCCGATTCCGGCCCTCGGTAGCAGGGTCCCTGTACCGTCCGGGGGGTCGGATCGGCCGGAATCGGATCGGCCGGAGTCAGGCCGAGGGCAGCCCTGGTCATGGCGCGCACCACCGGTGGACCACCGGCGGGCAGCGGGCCGCCGCGGATCCGGCGGCCATCGTCGAGGGCGGCCAACGCGAGATCGACCATTGGCCGTAGCCCCGGGAGAATAGGGACCTCCCGCATCCGCGGACCGTCCGTGGGCCCCCCATTCCTCCGCCCCCGTTCCTCCGCCGGCGTGGGCTTCCCGGCTGGCGTGGGCTCTCCGGCTGGCGCGGTGGCGACAGGTGTGTCAGGGCTGCGCGGGGGGATCATCCGACGGATCCGAACCCGACGGGTGCCTGATCGGCGGGTGGGTGTCCCAAGGCCGCGTGGACGGAGAGCCTGCGGACGGCGGCATCGATGGCGTCGGCGAGGATTGTGAGGACGCGATCGCCCTCCTCATCGCTGAGGATCAGTGGTGGCAACAGCCGGGCGACCGCGCCGTGCCGCCCACCGAGCTCGATGATCAGGCCGCAGCGCAGACATTCGGCCCGTACCAGACCGGCGAGCTGCGGGTCGGCGGGGTGCGCGCCGACGAGGTCGGGGGCTGCGGTCGGATCGACCATCTCGGCGCCGAGCATCAGCCCGCGGCTGCGCACGTCGCCCACCTGCGGCCGGTCCCGGGCGATCTCCGCCAGGCCGGTGAGTAGGCGCGTGCCGAGCCGGGCGGCGCGTTCGTCGAGACGGTCCTCCCGCACCAGGCGCAGCGTGGCGTGGCCTGCGGCCATCGCCAGCTGGTTTCCACGGAAGGTGCCGGTATGTGCCCCGGGCGCCCAGGTGTCCAGCTCAGACCGGTAGGCGATGACGGCCAGTGGCAGCCCGCCGCCGATCGCCTTGGACATGACGATGATGTCGGGGGGTGATACCGCTGTGCTGCGCGGCCCAGTACTTCCCGGTGCGACCGACTCCCGTTTGGACCTCGTCCAGGATCAGTGGGATGCCGCGGCGACGGGTGATCTCGCGGACGGCGCGGAGCCAGCCGTCGGGCGCGGGAATCACCCCGCCCTCGCCCTGAACCGGTTCTACGATCAGTGCCGCCGGCCTGACGACCCCTCCGGCGGGGTCATCGAGGAGACGTTCGATGTAGCGGGCGGACAGCTCGGCACCGTCCGGACCGGGGGCGCGACCAGACCCCACCCCGAACGGGCACCGGTAGGGGAAGGGGAACGGCAGCCGTACGACGGATGTCGACGGCGGCAGAGGATCTTTGACGGCGACGTTCCCGGTCACGGCCAGGGCGCCCGCCGTCATCCCGTGGTATCCACCGGTGAACGCGAGGATGGTCTGGTTGCCCGTCACCGTCTGCGCGAGCTTGATGGCCGCCTCGACCGCGTCGGCGCCGCTCGGGCCGCAGAAGTGCAGCTTCACATCGCTCCCCATGCCGGCCGGCAGGCAGCCACGGAGTTCATCGGTGAAGGCGTCCTTCTCGGGGGTGGCGAGGTCGAGCGTGTGCAAGGGGGCCCCTCGGGTGAGCATCGACGTGATCGCCTCGGTCACCACCGGATGGTTGTGTCCCAGTGCAAGCGTTCCGGCGCCGGCCAGGCAGTCCAGGTAGCGGCGGCCATCCGCGCCGAGAACCATGGTTCCGGACGCCCGGACAGGCACGATCGGGAGGGTCCGCGCATAGGTCCGTGCCGCCGATTCGCGCTGACGCTGACGCGCGAGGATCATGGCCGGGTTCGCGGCACCCGTGGGTGCGGACGTGGGACCCGCGGTGGCGGGGGCTGCGGGCGTGGACCTGGCGGCGACGGGGGTCGTAGTCACGGGGGGTGCGGTCACGGGGGGGCGTCGTCGCGGCTCTCGTGGTTACGGAAGGCACGGCCGCGGAGGGCGCCGTACGGCCGGCTGGGCCGCCGGCGGCGGCGTCACGAGCGGAAACCGTCATCGCGGGCGACTCCCTTTCGCGCAGGCTGATTGAGGGAAGCCTAACCTAAGCCAGTCGCACCATGGTTGCTCCGCGCAAGGTTATGGTGGCGCCAAGCAGATTTGGTGGTCTCTTCATAGTCCGTCCGGGGGAGTCGGGTTGCGGCAGAAACATCGGCCTCAGGCTGTGGTGTTTGCGGCATGTCCACTACACGCCCGTCGATCCGGATCAGACAACCGGTTATGGCGGTGACGAACGTCCCGCGATCGTCCGGCGGCACGGAAGCCGGAGGCGGTCCGTGTGAGGTATCAGGCACCGTTTGCGGATCCGATCCGTGTTTCGTCGCCCCACCATCGGGCTAGCCGACAGAGTCGGGTCCAGATGGAGACCACCCATCCGAGACGACCCATCCGAGACCACCCATCCGAGACCACCCGTCTGGACTATGCGTCCGCGCTCGGCAGCCCGCGGCACACGCCATCGCTCCTGTGCGCCTGGCGGCAGAGTGGGTTGTCCTGTCCCTGGCGGACGACGCGGCTGAGCTCGGGCGCCTGAGGGAGTCTCGGACGACTGATGGAGTGAGGAGTCGATCTGGTGGACCTGCCGCCCTCGGCCGCGCCGCTGCGCGCCCTGCCCGCCGAAAGCCTCCCCCGCCCGGTGTTGACCGCGGTGCGTGACTGGCCGGCTGGCGCCGGAGAGGTCAGTGCCTACTTTTACGACCCGGCGGCGGCCGCGCGGAACGCCGCGGCGCTGCGGGCCTGCCTGTCCATGTGGGCGGAGGTCTGCTACGCGGTCAAGGCCAACAGCTTTCCGCCGATACTCGACGCCCTGTTGCGTGGGCCCGGTCCGGACATCCCTCGGTCGGGGCGGGAACGGAGTGACTCCAGCCTGGGCGCCACCCCGACCGGCGCCAGGACCGGCGCCAGCGGCCGGGGCATCGACGGTTTCGAGGTCTCCTCCGCGCACGAGGTGCGCCTGGCGCAGGCAGCGTACGGCCGGGTCGACCCCGCTCGGCGTCCCCACCTGGTCGCCTCCGGACCGGGGAAATCGATGACCCTGCTTACCGCGCTGGTCTCGGCCGACGTCGACGTCGTCAACGTCGAGAGCTTCGGTGAACTGCGCCGCCTGGACGCCGTCGCCGCCCGACTCGGCCGTCGGGTACGGGCGGCGGTGCGCGTCAACCCGGCCCGAGTGGGACTGGCAGGCTCCCTCCAGATGGGCGGTCGGCCGAGTGCGTTTGGCATCCCCGAAACGGAGGTCCCCGCCGCGCTCGAACTCGCGGCGGATCTGGCCCATATCGACGTCGTCGGATTCCATGTCCACGCGGTGTCCGGCAATCTCGATGCCGCCGCCCATCTGGGCTACGTCCGGTGGTGTCTCGATTTCGCCGCCCGGACGGCTGCCGCGGCCGGGATCGAGCTGCGGATGGTCGACGTGGGCGGTGGATTCGGGGTTCCGTTCGAACCGGACCGGCGCGGTGACCGGCCCTTCGACCTAATCCGATTTGGTGAGGGACTGAGTTCGTTGCCGGTTCCGGACGGAACTCGGGTAATCTTCGAGCCGGGGCGGATGCTGGTGGCCGACTCCGGCTGGTACGCCGCCGAAGTGATCGACGTCAAACATTCCTACGGGACGGAATTCGTGATTCTGCGTGGCGGAATTCATCATTTCGCGCTGCCGACATCGTGGGAGATCATCCATAACTTCGCCGTCGTGGAGAGATCGGGCCGGAACGGTGGGCCGGCGCCGGAGCCGAAGGACACGCGGGAGGCGGTGGTCGAAGGTCGTCCGGTGACGATGGTCGGGGAGCTGTGCACGCCGGAGGACACCCTCGCCCGTGACATCACGGTCGATCGGGTGCGGTCGGGTGACGTCGTCGTCTTCCCCATGGCGGGTGCGTACGGCTACGAGTTCGCGCTGCCGGATTTCCTTGGCCACCCCCGAGCCCGGCGCGTCGAGCTTCAGGGAACGCGGCATGCTCCGTTCCCCACCGATCGGTCGAGCTGATCGGATACCCGGGAGAGGAATGTTCCCTCAGCACCAGGTTTAAGTTCATCGCTCCAGCCGCCATGGCAGTTATTTCTGGCATTCTTGGAAATATTAATCCAAGTCGTATTTTTCAGATTATTGACAATCTGTTGATGGGACGATGCGTACCGTTTATCGGTCTGGCGCCTAAATGGGACATTGCGGACGGCGGGGGCTGATGTGCCGTGGTTCTGGTCTGTTCGGCTGGTCAAAAGCAGGACTTCTGTCACAATGAATAGACAACTAGCAATCTAGGGTGGCATTCCTATCGGATCAGCCGTGACTGCCGATCGGGAGTCACACCAGGACACGGCCGGGAGTATCGATCGGGGAGAAGACCCATGTTTTCGTACCTACATCGTCTCAGGACCATCAGCGTGCTCGGCGCGGCGACCCTCGTCGGCGGGCTGCTTGGCGGCGGTGGTTACGCATACGCGCAGAGCAGTTTCACCGGCAACCCCTGGGTGTTCCGGGCGACCAACCAGAGTGCCGAGGGGCTTCGTATCCAGTCGACGGGCGGGCCCAACGGCCAGCTGTTCATCGTCTACGACCATCTGAACCAACCCATCTTCGCCGTCAACAAGGCCGGCGGCGCCGGTGTGTTCGGGGACAACTTCAACGTCCACCAGGGCAACGACATCCTGCATCCTTGGGTGCGGATCAGCGTCACCGATCCGCAGCCCGCCGACTGCGTGACCACGGGCCAGCTCGTCCTCGGGGGCTCGACCGGTTCGGGTGGCCGCGTCTGGCGGTGCGTCGTCGGGCAGGGGTGGACGCCCGTCCTCTGACGGGACGTGGCCCGTGGCGGGATGCGGCCCGCTCGGACGATCGTGACGTCACGCGACGTCATGATCCGGTGTCGCATTGCTTTTCAAGTAGCGCACGCCCTTTTGCCATGGCATCACATCAAGGTGCCGCTAAGCCTCACTGCCTATGGACGCCGGGGCGACAGCGCCGCACAGGCGACACTGAGCCGGCAGCCGGCCGGCGAATTTGGGGGACCTGAGCACGGTCTGCGGTCCCTGGACCGTGCCTTGCTCCCCATAACTCGGCCGCCGCGATCCTCGCCCGCGTTCCCACCATGACCGCCGCCCTGGACGCCGCGAGCGCCCCGGCCGGCGCATCCGGCCCGAGCATCCCGTTGACGCCCGTCTCGGCCTGGCAACCCGGCGACCCGCTCTTCGCCGCCGGTTCCGATGGCACCCCCGACAACTGGCACCCCCGACAACCCCGGGCACGTCGGCATCTACCTCGGCGGCAACCAGGTGCTGCACGCCCCCACACCGGCGACGTCGTCAGCATCGTTTCGCTCGACCGGTACGAGAAGGTTACCGGCGCCACCAGACCTTCTGCGCTGACCCGCTGACCCGCTGACCAATGATCAGGTGATTCGCCGACCATGTCGGACCCATCCGCTGCGGGGGAGGGCCGGGTGGGGAATGACGTGACGGCGTCAGAGGCCCTTGGTGATGATCGTGACGGCCGCCTTGGCGTCGTTTGGCCGGGCCGCCTCCCAACCCGCGCGTGCCGCTCCGGTGCGGCCTGATCCGGCACGGTCCGATCTCGACCGCCTCGACAGGACCGGGAAGGGGGACATCCCAAAGGCGGACGACAGCAGGGCCGATGCGGAGGCGGATGCGGCCGGGGGGCGGATCGGTGGGGAGCACCGGGCCGCCGGGGCGGAGCGGGTCACGGCGGTGGGTTCGGTGGGTTCGGCGGGTTCGGTCGGTGACGACCCGTCGGCGGACGACGGCCCCTCGGGCAGCGAGGAGTTCCCGGCGTCCGGGGATGCCGCGCCGTCGGCTTCGGGGACGGAGGTGGACCGCCGACCCATCACCGGCGCCGGCAGAACCGGCACGGGCAGGTCGAACCACAGGTACTTCCCTGACTCGACCGCCACCGTCCCCCAGCTGCCCGCCAACGTGTCGAGAACCAGCAGGCCGCGACCGCCCTCGGCGTCCGGCGCGGCCTCACGCCGCTGCGGCAGGACCGTCGAGGTGTCCGACACGGACGCGTGGATCAGACCGGGCCGTATCTCGATGAGCAGCCACAGCGGCGGCTGCCCGTACTTGACCGCGTTCGTCACGAGCTCACTGACGAGCAGCTCGGCGGTGCCGCGCACGTCCTCGGGAAGGTCCGCCAGCCGGATGCCCTCACGGAGCACCCTGCGGGCCTGCGGGACGGCAGAGGGCAGATAGGGGAGCTCGGCGAGTATGTGGGTTGCGGGTGGGCAACTGGACGTTGCCTGCCGTACCACATCCATCGGGACCGAAAACGCGCTCATCGACCACCAAGCCTGTGCGAGGATATCGAGGTGGCTCTACCCACTGGGTGGGGATTGAAGCCTCTGTTTCCGGATCGCACCTCTTGAGGCCATGCCGATACGGCATCCGGCACGGCGCCCGGTGGTGTCTCCTCTCCGTGGGCCCTTCCGTGGGCCCTTCGTGCCCGTGGGGCCCGGGCCTTCGTGCCCGTGGGGTCCGGGGCCCGCGGTACGCCCGCGGGCGTACCGGAGGTGCCCTCGGAGGTAGCCCGGAGCGCCCATCATGCCGGTCAGCCGGGCACGCGCGCCACGAGGATCGCGACGTCGTCGCGCAGGTTGCCGCCGGCGAACCGCTCGGCGGCGGCCAGGACGCGATCCGCGATCCCCTGCGCTGACAGTCCCGCGCACCCCCCGATCGCGTCGAGGAGCCGGTCCTCGCCGAGCAGCTTCCCGCCATTGCGGGCCTCGATCACCCCGTCGGTGTAGAAGACCAGTGACTCGCCCGGGCGCAGGACGATCTCGAACCCCGGAAACGAGACCTCGTCGTCGTCGAGGACGCCGAGCAGGGTTCCCGGGCGACCGACGAGCGAGGCGTGCCCGTCAGCGTGCAGCACCACCGGCTGGGGATGGCCGGCGAGGAACAGCCGCAGTCGGATCCCGGTGCCGGTGCCGGTGCCGGTGCCGGTGTCGGCGGACTCGCTCCCCGCGGGTCCGCCGGCCGGCGCCATGATCGCGGCGGCGGCCAGGGTGCAGAACCGGCTCTGCCCGTTCGGATGAGACGACGTGGCGTCGCGCAGGGTCCGGTTCAACTCGAGCAGCACCTCGCCGAGCTCCGTACCCCGGCCCGTCAGCAGCCGCAGGACGGCGCGGGCCACCCCGGTCACGGTGGCGGCCTCTGCACCCTTGCCACAGACGTCGCCGATGGCGATCGTCCAGCCGAGCGGACCCGACAGCAGGTCGAAGAAGTCGCCGCCGACGTCGAGACCCGCCGACTGCGCGGCGCCATAGGCGGAACCGAGATCCAGTCCCTCGATCATCGGCAGCTCCGGTGGGCGCAGACCCGCCTGGAGCGTGCCGGCCAGTTCCACCTGCCGGCTGTAGAGCCGGGCGTTGTCGACTGCGAAGGCGGCCCGGCGCGCGAGGTCGGCGAGTAGATCGATCTCGTCCGCGGCGAAGGCGTTGCCCTCGGGGCGGCCGAGCGCGAGCACCCCGAGTACCCGCCGCCGGGCCCGCAGTACCATCACGAGCGCCGGTCCGCCGAGCGCGGTCAGCGAACGCACCCGGTCTCCGCTCGCGGAGCGCACCGCCGCCATCAACAGGCCGTCCGGGTCGACCGCGGCAGCGGTCAGGGCGCCCGCCGCATTCTCCTCCGCGTGCGCCGCCGCCCACAGGGCGGGATCGGCGTTCTCCCGGTGCAGGTACACCGCGCACCACTGGGCCAACCGTGGGACCGGCAACCGCGCGAGCAGCGCCAGCGAGCGGCTCAGGTCCAGGCTGCCCGCCAGCAGATCGGACGCCTCGGCGAGGAAGGACAGCATCCCGATGCGGCGTTCCTCGGCGCGTCGCATGTCGCCGCCGCCGAGGGCCAGGGCCATCCATCGGGTCGTCAGGCGGATGCGTTCCACGTCCAGCCCGGCCGCCGCGGCGGCATCCGTCCAGCGGACCTCGCCAGAGACCTCCGCTCCGCCCGAACCGCCGGTGCCGCCCGAACCACTCGGGCGGCCGCCGGCCGCCGGCCAGAGCAGCAGTTCGCCGAGGCTCTCCTGCGTCGGATCCAGCGGGAACGAGAGCGCCTCGGTGACCGAGCTGACGGCCCCAAGCGTGGCCACGGTCTCCAACCGGCCGCCGTCGCGCCCGGGACGCCGCACCAGCCCAGCGGTTACCGCGAGCGCGTCCACCAGTTGCGCGAGCAGTTCGCTGACCTCGCCCTCGGCGGTGAGAGCACGGGCGGTGTCCCGGGCTATCAGCCGGACCGGACGCGCCGGTACCACGGGGGCCGGGGCCGCGCGGGGCGCGGGACTGGTCACAGCCACAGCGGGCGAGGACGAGGACGCGGACGACGAGGCACCGGCGGCCTCGTCGTCGCCCGCCGCCGGGGTGTGCGAGCCGTCGCCGACGGTTCCCAGGCGGAACCAGACGGTCTTGCCGCCGCGGCCGTGCTCGGTCCCCCAGCTCGTCGCGAGCGCGTCAACGAGGGCGAGGCCGCGGCCGTCCTCGCGCAGCCCGTCGATGCCGAAGTCGGCGTCCCCGACCTTCTTTACCCGGGCCATGCCGATGCGGACCGGATGCCGGTCGGCGACCCCGACCCGCACGCCGTCACCGTCCGCGCGCACCTCCACGGTGGCCGAGGTGCCCGCGTGCACGACGACATTGGTGACCAGCTCGGTGACGAGCAGAAGCGCGGAGTCCAACAGGTCGTCGTCCAGCCGCCCGTGCAACGCCTCGAGCAGGAAGCGCCGGGCGGCCCGGGGGGAGTCGGGCGTCGGTGGCAACGCGATGGCGCGCGCCGGCATCGTCCCACCCCCTGCTGCGCCATACATGTGCTCAGTCTCTCCTGCGTTGTCCATCGTGAGGCGGATACTGGCGGCTGGTGTCACCTGTCCACCGACGCCGCCCCACGCTGGTGCCCGTGGGAGACCGCCCTTGACCCGGGTCCTCCGCCCGGCCCGGGATCCGGGACGATCGTGTCGACCGAGCTCAGGTAGGAGACCAATGAGCCCCGCATACGACCCGCAACCCTCGGCTCGTCATGATCTGGATGCACCCGGCGGTGACGCTACCGCGACCATCGTGCCCCATGCATCCCTTCTCGCGGACGACACTCGGGCGCCGATGGCCGCCGCCGACGAGCTGATCGCGGATCTCCTGCACGGGCTGACCCGCCTGTGCGAGGGCGACTTCTCGACCCGCCTCGCGGCGCGGGACGGCTACGCCGGTGACGTGGTGCGCAAGTTCGACGAGCTGGCCGCCATCCAGGAGCGCCACGCGCGTGAGTTGGCCCGGGTCAGCAGGGTGATCCGCCGTGACGGCCGGCTCACCCTGCGGATGGAGGACATGGGCAGCCCCGGCGGCTGGTCCGACATGACGCAGGCGGTGAATTCCCTCATCGACGACCTGGCCCGGCCGACCCACGAGGTGGCGCGGGTCATAGCGGCGGTGGCCGAGGGGGACCTGTCCCAGCACATGGCGTTGGAGATCGCCGGCCAGCCGGTGCGTGGGGAGTTCCTGCGGATCGGCACCACGGTGAACACGATGGTGGACCAGTTGTCGTCGTTCGCGGACGAGGTGACCCGGGTCGCCCGCGAGGTGGGCACGGAGGGCAACCTGGGCGGGCAGGCCAAGGTCAAGGGCGTCTCGGGGGTATGGCGGGACCTCACCGAGTCGGTGAATTCGATGGCGGGCAACCTGACCAGCCAGGTCCGCAACATCGCGCTGGTGACCACGGCGGTGGCCCGCGGCGACCTGAGCCAGAAGATCACCGTGACCGCGCAGGGTGAGATCGCTGAGCTGAAGGACACTGTCAACACGATGGTCGACCAGCTCTCCTCGTTCGCCGCGGAGATCACCCGGGTGGGCCGGGAGGTCGGCGTCGAGGGTAAGCTCGGCGGTCAGGCCACCGTAGCCGGAGTCGCCGGAACGTGGAAGGACCTCACCGACAACGTCAACCAGTTGGCGTCCACGCTGACCATCCAGCTGCGGGCGATCGGCGACGTCTCCACCGCGGTGACCCGCGGTGACCTGACCCGGTCCATCTCGGTGGAGGCCGAGGGCGAGGTCGCCGAGCTCAAGGACAACATCAACCAGATGATCGCGCGACTGCGCGAGACCACCGAGGTCAACGCCCAGCAGGACTGGCTGAAGTCCAACCTGGCCCGGATCGGCAGCAAGATGCAGGGCCAGCGCGATCTCTACGCAGTCTGCCAGATGATCATCAGTGAGATGGCGCCCGCGGTCAACGCCCAGCAGGGCACGGTCTACCTGCTCGACTTCATCGAGGGTGACAAGCTGCGCTACGTCGCCGGCTACGGCTCGGTGCCCCGGCGTCGCTCGGACGGCACCTTCCTGTTCGGCGAAGGACTCATCGGGCAGGCGGCCCTGGAGCGCGACCGTATCCGGGTCGAGCACGTACCCGCCGGCTACCTCAACATCCGTAGCGGACTCGGCGAGGCGCCGCCGTGCGACCTGGTCGTCGTGCCGGTCGTGTTCGAGAACCAGGTGCTCGGCGTCATCGAGCTGGCCTCGTTCTCGCCGTTCTCCGAGCTGCACCTCACCCTGGTCGACCAGCTCGTCGACACCATCGGGGTGGTGCTGAACACGATCATGGCGAACGCTCGGACGGAGGAGCTGCTGGCCCAGTCCCAGCGGCTCACCCAGGAGCTGCGTTCGCAGTCGGTCGAGCTGCAGCGGACGAACAACGAGCTCGAGGAGAAGGCGGCGCTGCTCGAGGAGAAGAACCACGAGATCGAGCTGGCCCGCATCGGGTTGGAGGAGAAGGCCGAGCAGCTGGCGCTGTCGTCGCAGTACAAGTCGGAGTTCCTGGCGAACATGAGCCACGAGCTGCGCACGCCGCTCAACAGTCTGCTCATCCTCGCCAAGCTGCTGGCCGACAACCCGGACCGTAACCTCTCCCGCAAGCAGATCGACTTCGCCGAGACGATCCACTCCGCCGGTTCCGAGCTGCTCGAGTTGATCAACGATATCCTGGACCTGTCGAAGGTCGACGCCGGGAAGATGAACGTCGATGCGACCACCGTGCGCACAGCGGCGCTCTGCGACGCGGTCGCCGGGGTCTTCGGCCCCGTGGCGGAGGAGAAGGGCCTGTCATTCCAGGTCAACCTCGCTCCCGACGTGCCAGCCGAGTTCGTCACCGACGAGCAGCGCCTCCAGCAGGTGCTGAAGAACCTCCTGTCGAACGCGGTGAAGTTCACCGACACCGGCACCGTCCGGCTCGACGTCACCGTCGCCCGGTCGGATCTGCCCTTCCTCTCGCCGAGCCTGTGTTCCGCGGGCACGGTGTTGTCGTTCGCGGTCACCGACACCGGAATCGGGGTCGCCGCCGAGAAGCTTCGGATGATCTTCGAGGCGTTCCAGCAGGCGGATGGCACGACGTCGCGTCGCTACGGCGGCACCGGGCTCGGCCTGTCGATCAGCAAGGAGATCGCCCGCCTGCTGGGCGGCGCCATCGCGGTCTCCAGCGTGGTCGGCCGTGGGAGCACCTTCACCCTCTACCTGCCGTCGGCCCCGCCGGCGCAGATGCCGTCCTTCGGGGTCACGCCGGGCGAGCCGGACAACGTTCTCATGATCGTCGATCCGTCGGGCCAGTACCTCGGGCGGCGGTCGGGTGAGAGGGTGGACGCGGGAGCGGGTGGCGGACCCGCGTCCGCCGGCCGCGATGCCGGGCCCGCGAACGGATGGCAGAGCCCCGACGCGGACCGGTTCGGCACGACGGCACTCGTACCTTCGTCCCCGACCTCGTCCCCGACCTCGTCCCCGCCGACCTCGTCCCCGACCCGTTCCGGGTCCGGCGCGGGGGGAACCGCCGGGCACGGGGGCACGGGTGGAATCGGCAGCGCCCACTGGTCCGCCGCGGCCGGCGGGCCGGCGGATGGCTCGGCGGCCTTCACCTCGGGCTGGCGGCCGAGCGAGCCCGTCACGGTGGGGACTCCGTTCCTCACCGAGTCCACCGAGTCCGCCAGCCGCCCGCTGACCGAGGGATCGGAAGGATCCGATCCCCTGGTCGGTGCCACGGTGCTGGTCGTCGACGACGACGTCCGCAACGTCTTCGCGCTCACCAGTGCGCTGGAGATGTACGGCATGCGGGTCCTCTACGCCGACAACGGTCATGATGCGATCCGTATGCTGCAGCAGGACACCCCGCCCGTGCACCTCGTGCTGATGGATATGATGTTGCCGGGCATGGACGGCAATGAAACGACCTCGATGATCCGTGACATGCTGGCGTTCGCGGATCTGCCGATCTTGGTGCTGACTGCCAAGGCCATGCCGGGAGACCGGGAGAAGAGCATCACCGCCGGGGCCACCGACTACATCACCAAGCCCGTGGATCTGGACCATCTCCTCGGGGTGATGCGGTCGTATCTGTATTGATCAGATCGCGTATGGTGCGCATCGGGTGGCTATCGGTGGGGCGGTGAGATGCCGTCGGGAGCGATCAGTGATCGTGGAGGGGTGGCGACGCCCACCACGGGTCGGTAGGGCGATCGGGAAGGAGGAGGCAGGCGGGTGACCGAGCGGACCAGCGGTTCCGTCGACGGCGAAGGTGGGCCGAGCACGGAACGGCCCCGCAGCAAGATCCTGCTGGTCGACGATCGAGCGGACAACCTGATGGCCTTGGAGGCGATTCTCGCCTCGCTGGATCAGGATCTCGTCACGGCGTCGTCGGGTGATGGACGGTTTCGAGACAGCGCACCGGATCAAGCAGCGGGGGCGTACCCGAGACACTCCGATCATCTTTCTGACGGCGATCGACCGCGAGCCGCACCACGCGTTCCGCGGCTACGCTGTCCGCGCGGTCGACTACATCGCGAAGCCTTTCGACCCCTGGTTGCTCCGGGCCAAGGTCAGCGTCTTCGTCGAGCTGTTCGAGAAGAACGAGCGGCTGGCCGAGCTGGTCCACCAGCGTGTTCGCGACTTTGATTCTCTGACGGAGATCGCGGAGCGGCTGATCGCGTTGGACGTCCTGTTGGAGGGCAGCGGCCGCAGCTCCGCCGAGGAGACCCTCGCGGCGGCCGGGGCCGAGGTCCGCGGACTCGTCGCTCGGTTGCAGCCCTTCGCTCGGCCGACGAACGCCTGATCGTCCACGGCGCCGGCCGGCGCCCGCCGGCGGGCGCCGGCCTCCCGCCAGCATTATGCGGGATGGCGTGGGTGCGGCTGCTCGACCACTACAAGGGGGCGCCCGGCCCATGGCCCGCGCCGATAACATGAATTTGTCGACCAGATCCGCCGCCGTGCCGGCACGGCCGGTTTGTGTAGTCGTAGGAGGTTTCGTCATATGGCGATATCCCGGCGCAACCTCCCTGGGCTCACTGGGACTGATCTCCAGACTATCGGTCCGTATACAGTTGAACGGAAGCTGGTCGACGCCAGGACAGGACCGGTGTTTCTTGCACGTAACGGCGAGGCGCGTCCGGTCCTCGTCAAGACGATCACCGCGCCCTTCGGGCGGGACACAGAGTTCCGTCGGCGCCTGCGCGTCGACCTCGACAACATCCGCCGGTTGGCGCCGTCCTGCCTCGCCGCCATCCTCGACCTCGACACGGGCGCTCGCCCCCCCTACGTCGTCGCGGAGTTCATCGACGCCCCGACTCTCGCCGCAACCGTCGCCGACGGCGGAGCGTTGTCCGGACCGGACACCCACCGGCTCGCCGTCGGGCTGGCGACGGCTCTGGCCGCACTGCACGAATCGGAAATTTTCCTCGGCGATCTGAAGCCTATCAATGTGGTTCTTTCCGAGCGGAGGCTGCGGCTGATTGACTTCGGGCTCTTCCGAGCGATGAATGCGGTAAGCATGAATAATCCGGGCGGACCGCCGTCCGGTATCGGCACACTTGCGTTCATAACGCCCGAACAGGTTCTCGGACAGACCGCCACCGTCGCATCGGATGTCTTTACCTGGGGCAGCGTGCTGTTATTCGCCGTGACCGGCCGGCCGCCATTCGGTGCCGGAACGCCCCGGGTCCTGCTGCAGCGGGCCGTCTACGCGGAACCCGACCTGTCCGTGTTCAGTCCGGAGCTGCGCGAGCTGGTCGCGGCGGCGATGCGCAAGGACCCGAAGCGCCGGCCGGCCGCGGCCGAACTGCTCGAACAGCTGGTGGCCCATCCGACACGAAGCAGCGAGGCGGAGCCTGCGGTCGAGCCCACCCGGCGTCTCGCCCTGCCTGCGGGTGTCATCGAGACGCCGGTCCCGGTGCAGACGAGGCGGGCGGCCGAGTCCGAGTCGAAACCGGAGGTCGTAGGCACGAGCGACCTCGCTGCCCGTGCCATCGGTGCCATACACGGCCTCGAGATCGTGCTCGAGGCCGCGACTGAGACCGAGGCCGTGCTCGAGACCAGGGCGGTACGTGGGGCCGGGCCGGCCGCGGAGATCACGGCCGTCCCGCCGGCTGCCGCGGTCGCCCTCAGCGCCGTCCGTACCGGAGCAGAGCCGCGGATGCGTCCGTCGTCTCCCGGTCCGTCGGCCCCCGTGGCCGGTGCGCCTGCCCCACAGCCCACCGCGGCCGCGAGCGCGCGCGCAAGCCACGTCCAGGAGAAAACCGGGAACGTCTCCGCCTTATCGTCATCATCGTCACCGCGGGATCACCTGGACCGCGGGTGGCTCCGACGCGTGCTCTCGATTGGCGTGGCGGCCTCGGTGCTCGTCCTCCCGACCGTTGTGATCGTCGATACGCTGCGGGAGCGCAGCGCGGCGGCCACGTCGCGCGAGGCGGCCCGTGGCGCGATGCGCCTTCTCGACCGGGAACCGGATCTCGCCGGTCAACTCGCCGTCTCGGCCTACCGCACGGCTCCGACCTCGGCCGCGGCGGAGGCGCTGGTCAATGCGAGCGTCCGGCAGATCGGGCCGGCGACGGGAGCGATCCGCGATCTGCTGATCACCCCGGATGGTCGATATCTAATTATCATCGGTGACTTCGGCGGGTCGGTGTGGAGCATCATCGGTCCTGGCCGGGTGCGTCACGTTACCGACCTGCCCGCGGTGGCCGCAGCCACGGGAGATCGCAGCCCCCTCGCGGCCGGGATCGCCCCGGCGGCAATGGTGAAGGGCCTGCTCGCCGTCGCGCTGGTACCCGCATCCGGTCCAGCCATGGGGGTGCGGGCGTCCACGACCATGGTGACGGCGGGGACGGACCGGGTGATCCGGTTATGGCGGCTGGCCCAGCCCGGGCTCACGGACGACGGTGACCTTCAGTCGGCGATCAAAATCGGTCAGCGAGTGAGTCTGCTCGCCGAGCTGCGGGGACACACGGGTACGGTGGCGAGCGTCGCGGTGAGCGCGGATGGCCGGACCCTGGCCTCGGCGGGTGCCGATCGCGTCGTCCGTCTCTGGGACATCAGCCACCCGCAGAATCCTCGCGCCCTCGCCGAACTGCCCCAGCCGGCGGAGGTCACCAGCCTCGCCTTCACGCCCGACGGCGACTCGCTCGCCGTCGGGGGGGCAGGCCATCTCTCCGTCTGGGATGTGACCGCTGCCGGGCAACCGCGCCGCCGGGCCCACCTGACCGCGGCCGCCACTGTCCGCAAGCTCCTCGCCAGCCCGGACGGCCGGTGGCTCGCTGTGGCGAGTACCTCCGACGGCGGCTCGTTGACGGAGATCTATGGGCTGGACAGCCCCCGGGGACTGCACCGCCTCACCGCCATCGCGAGCCGACCGGGCCAGGCCGGTTCGATCGCGCTCTCCGCCGACGGGCGGGTCCTCGCTGTCAGTACCCCGGCCGGTCAGGTGACCCTCTGGGACATGCGCTCACCGTCCCGGCCGGTGCAGCCGGCCACCCTGCCGGTCGGCACCGCGCCGACGGCGACGGTCTTCGGACTTCTGGGACATGAGGGCGTCCTCGCCGGCGTGGCCGGTGACGCCGTCCGTCTCTGGCAGCTCGACCTGCTCGCGGCCGAGGACGAGATCTGTGCCAGGGCCGAGGGCCGCATCAATCGGGAGCAGTGGCGGACCTACCTCGGTCACCGGCGCTACGACCCGCCCTGTGACTGACCCGGCCGGCTATCGCGAGAAGTGGCGCGCGGCGCCGTAACCGGGGCCCTGTTCCGGGCGGCCCGTCCGGGACGTCCATCGCCACTGGACCGAGATGCGTCCGGCGACGTGCTCCCGGACCCTGGGCACCGCGTGCAGCCAGTCGGCCTGGGCCCGACCTCCCAGCACGATCAGATCACCGCCGGCCGGGGAGAGGTCGCGAGCGCCGGATGCCTCCGGGTCGTCGAGGATCCGTCGGCCGGGCGGCAGGTGGCGGGACTTGATCAGGAACGGTCGCCGGGCACCGAGGGTGAGGATGGCGATCACCGTGTCGTCGAGCCAGCGCATCTCGCGGTCCCGGTGGAAGGCGACGCCGTCGGCTCCGTCCCGGTACAGCGACAGGCCAAAGCCGTCGAACTCCACGCCGTAGGTCCGCCGCAGGGTCCGGTAGGCGTCGAGCAGGGCGGGAAAGGCGACCGGCTGACCCTGCGGGATCCAGGCGCTCATCCGTGGTTCGGTGACGTGGCGTTCGTAACGCCACATGGTTCCCTGTCGCCAGGGGATCTCGGCATGCAGGGTCTCGTATAGCTGGTCGGCGCCGCGTAGCCATCCGCGCGTGACGTCGGCCCAGGACCGGTCGTCCAGCCAGATCCGTTGCACCGACGCGGTGCGGTCGACCGCACCGTCGGCGGGCACCGCGGTGCCGTCGGTCTCGCTCGTCACCCGGCCGACGCTACCCGGCCGACGCCATCCGGACGGCCCGGTCCGGGGCCGGCATCTGGCGTAACCTGCGAGATCCAGGAGGCATATTCCGTGACGGTGAACAGGCGAGGATGACCGGCGCAGCACCCGACCCCGGGACCTCGACGAACCTCGAGAGCGATGTCCGTCGTCTTACCGGAACCGCCTTCACCGGAACCGCCGTGGTCAGGACCGAACGAGCCGCGCGATCGCGGCCGACGCCTCCCGGATCTTCTCGTCGGCCACCGGACCGCCCTCGGCGGCGGCGTGCGTCACGCAGTGCGCCAGATGGTCCTCGAGGAGCCCGAGGGCGACCGACTGCAACGCCCGGGTCGCCGCCGAGACCTGGGTGAGGATGTCGATACAGTACTTGTCCTCGGCAATCATGCGCTGTAGCCCCCGGACCTGGCCTTCGATGCGGCGAAGCCGAGCGGTGTAATCGTCCTTGGTGTTGGTGTAGCCGTGCATCCATCGCGCCTTCCCGTCCGGGTACCCCCCTACGGTACCCGGGCCGGTGCCGGTCGTCGGATCGGGATTCGGTGAGATAGCGGCGCCAACCGCTGACTGGAATTCGAACCGATGCTCCTCCCGGCGGTGACAGGTCCCACGATCATCACCGTGGGTGAGAATTCTCCGCCCGTGCGGTATCAGTGGCGCGGGTCCTCCAGGACAGGTTCGGGTTGCCCGTCCACGTCCTGCCTAAT
>NZ_CDWTMG010000083.1:0-17713 GCF_977945845.1 Frankia sp. CcMO1 | reverse complement strand
CTGCCGGACGCTCCCCGCTGCCGGCCTTCGCCGCCCCGCGGACGGCCCGGCGGACGGCGCCCCGGGTTCCCGCCGTGGTGCACCGGGCGTCGGGCACGCGGAGCTCATGCCACCATCTGCTGCGCCCGCAGCATCTCCGCGAACCGGTAGACAGTGCCGAGGTCGACGCCGTCCGCGACCAGCGGCACCTCATACACGGGGCGGCCGAGCCCGGCGATCTCCGCACGCTCAGCCGCCTCCAGCGCGACGCGATCGGCGTGCTGGGCCGCCTCCCAGGCCAGCGCCTCGACCAGCTCAGGGGTGGGCTCCATCCCAGCCTCCTTGATCCCGGCGGCAATCTCCTCCCGGTCCAGCTCCCCGCGCCGGGCTAGGCGGGACTCCTTCGCGCGCAGCAGGGGCGGGCGGGTCATGTTGACCACCACACCGCCGAGCGGCAGACCAGCACGGGTCAGCTCGGCCACGCCGTCCACCGTCTCCTGCACCGGCATCTCCTCGAGGAGGGTGACCAGATGCACGGCGGCCCGATCGGGCGCCAGCACGGCCATCACGCTGTCGGCCTGGGCCCGGATCGGCCCGACCTTGGCCAGCCCCGCCACCTCCGCGGTGACGTTGAGAAACCGGGTGATCCGACCAGTGGGCGGCGCGTCGAGCACCACCGCGTCGTAGGCCAGCCCTCCCGGCCGGGTGGCGTCGGGCCGGTTGACCGCCTCCTTGACCTTGCCGGTGAGCAGCACGTCGCGAACCCCGGGAGCGACGGTCGTGGCGAAATCCACCGCGCCGATCCTGCCCAGGGCCATCCCGGCCCGCCGCAGGTTGTAGAACATCTCTAGATACTCCAGCAGGGCCTCGTCCGCGTCGATCGCCAACGCGAACACCTCCCCGCCGCCGGGAGCGCTGGCCACCTTGCGCTCCCGGTAGGGCAACGGAGGGGTGTCGAACAGCTGCGCGATCTGCTGCCGGCCCTCGACCTCGGTGAGCAGGACTCGACGACCATCGGTCGCAAGCGCCACGGCCAGCGCGCCGGCCACGGTCGTCTTGCCGGTACCGCCCTTGCCGGTAACGATGTGCAACCGCCGGTCCCATGGACCGGCCACCCCGCTACTCACTTCCTTGGTCACGGTGTTCTCACTGTCGATCACAGCGTTCTCGCTGTCGGTCACGGTGTTCTCGCCGTTCACAGGCTTGACCGTACCCGCGTGCACGGTCCCCACCACGGTGGTGAGTCGGGAGAAAACCCGCGGCGCACCGCGGGGCGAGCCAAGGTAGGGGATGTGGGGAGAGGTGACCGGGACGATGTGGCGGCGAAGGCTCGGGCCCGGTGACACGGGTGTCCGGAACCGTCGGCGCGATGCTCTAAGGTCCGGTGTCATGCAGACGAAGTGGGAGTACGTGACGGCGCCGGTGCTGATCCACGCCACCAAGCAGATTCTCGACAACTGGGGTGAGGACGGCTGGGAGCTGGTCCAGATCGTTCCCGGTCCCAACCCCGAGAGCCTCGTCGCCTACTTCAAGCGTCCCAAGAGCCAGTCCTGACATGGCCGCACCGAGCGAACGCCTGGCGGCGCTGGGCCTGACGCTGCCGCCGGTCCCGACCCCGGCCGGCGCCTACCTTCCCGCGGTCCGGGCGGGCGGCCTGATCTGGACGGCCGGTCAGCTCCCGCTGGTGGACGGCCGGCTGGCCCACACCGGCCTGGTGGGCGCGGGCGCCGAGGTGACCGTCGAGCAGGCCGCGGAGCTCGCCCGGACGGCCGCGCTCAACGCGCTGGCGGCAGCGGCGTCGGTGGCCGACGGACTCGACGGGATCACCCGGATCATCAAGGTGGTTGGATTCGTCGCGAGCGCCCCCGGCTTCACCGGCCAGCCAACGGTCGTCAACGGGGCGAGTGAACTGCTCGCGGCGGTCTTCGGCGAGGCCGGTCAGCATGCCCGCTCGGCCGTCGGTGTCTCGGCGCTGCCGCTGGGCGCACCGGTCGAGATCGAACTGGTGCTCGGGGGGTAGTAGGCGGTCCCGCCGGTGCCGGCCTCGGGATCGCGGCGGCGCGCCGCGGCCGCCGGGACAAACAAACCCCGCCTCGGCACCAACGGCTCTAGCATCTGGGCAATGGTTGACCACAAGGCTGCCCTGATCGCTCGGCTGCGCTGGTCCCCGGCCGACGGAGGCCGCCGCGACGAGGTGACGGCGCGCCATCCGCCCGCGCCACCCGCGGCGGTGCGCGATGCCTCGACGGTCGTGCTGCTGCGCGACGCGCCGGGTAACCAGGGGATCGAGGCATACCTGCTGCGCCGGGCAGCGACCATGGCGTTCGCCGGTGGGATGTACGCATTCCCAGGTGGACGAGTAGATCCGGCCGATATGGGGCCGGACGTGCCCTGGGCGGGTCCATCGGTCGCCGAGGTCATGCACGCGCTCGACGCTGATCCCGCACTCGCCCGCGCGCTCGTCTGTGCCGCCGTGCGGGAGACCTTCGAGGAATGCGGGATCCTGCTGGCCGGCGCGGTGGCGGGCGAGGACGGCCGGCTCGGCGGCGGCCCGGAGGCGCTCAGCGATCAGCTGCGGGCCGCCGAGCGCCTCGCACTGGAACGGCACGAGCTCGGCCTGAGCACCCTGCTCCGCAAATACTCCCTCGTGCTGCGGGCCGATCTCCTCGCCCCCTGGGCCAGATGGGTGACTCCCGAGACCGAGCCGCAACGGTACGACACCAGGTTCTTCGTCGCGGCGCTTCCCACGGGCCAGCATCCCGGCCAGCCCTCCAGCGAGGCGGACCGGATGCAGTGGATACGCCCCGCGGACGCCCTCGAACGCCATACGGCCGGGACGATGGACATGCTGCCACCCACCGCGTTCACCCTCGCCGAACTGTCCGAATACGACGACGTCGCGGCGGTGCTGGCCGCCGCCCACGCCCGCGACCTGTCGCCGATCATGCCGAGGATTCTGGTCAGCGGCGGCGAAGCGCGCCTCCTGCTGCCGCATGACGAGGCATACGACGACCCGGGAAACCACGACGATCTGCGGGACGCGGGCCCCGCCGACCGGGCGCAGCAGTAGCCATGGCCGCGCCTCGACAGATCACTCCCCTGGCCGCCGTGCTTCTCGCTCCGAATCCGGGCCCGATGACGCTCGACGGCACCAACACCTGGATCCTGCGCACCGCCGGCGAGGAGAGGTGTGTGGTCGTGGACCCCGGCCCGGACCACGCCGGACATCTGGCGACGGTCGCGGCGGCCGGCCGCGTCGACCTGATTCTGCTGACCCACGGCCATGTCGACCACAGTGCCGGCGCGGCCACGTTGCACGATCTCACCGGCGCCCCGGTCCGGGCGCTCGACCCCGTCTTCCGGCTGGGATCGGAGGGGCTCACGGCCGGCGATGTGATCGCCACGGCCGGCATCGAGCTCCGGGTCCTCCCCACTCCGGGGCACACCGCCGACTCGTTGTCGTTCTTTCTACTCGGGGAAGACAAACCACTCGGGGAAGACGGGCCGCCCGGCGGAGACGAGCACCCCGCGGATTACCGGGACCGGCCGGAGCCGGGCCCGGCCTCCGGCGGCCTCCTGCCCGGTCCGGCGGTGCTGACCGGAGACACGATTCTCGGGCGTGGCAGTACCGTGGTCGCCCACCCGGACGGCCGTCTCGGCGACTACCTGGACAGCCTGCGGCTGCTGCGGGAACTCGGCGAGACCACCGTGCTGCCCGGCCACGGCCCCGAACTGCCCGCGGCCGGCCACGCGGCCGAGCGATATCTGGCTCACCGCCACAGCCGACTCGACCAGGTGCGGCGTGCTCTGGTGGACGCCGGGGTCGACGCCGCGGAGGCGGATGCGGCCGACGTGGTCCGCCGGGTCTACGCGGACGTCGACCGCGCCCTGTGGTTCGCGGCGGAACTGTCGGTCCGCGCCCAGCTGACCTACCTGCGGGAGCACCCCGACGGCGCCTGATCAGCCCAGCCGGCCAGCCGGAAGGCCGATGGCGAGCGGCACGTCCGTGGCAGCGGTAGCCGGACGGCCGCCTCACACCACCGAGAGATATCGGGACACCACCGAGAGATATCGGATCGATACCACGCGGCGGTATCGCACCACGCAGCGGTATCGCAGCAGCATCGACGCGGCTGCGGTCGGTCATCCGACAGGACGGGATTCGGGGAAGGAGACCCAGGCCACTAAACTCTGGCACGGAGGGAACCGCCCGTGCGCAGGATGACGATTTCGACCAGCCGGAAACCGGGCGACCGGTCCGGCCCCCACCCACCGGCCACCCGGACGGGAGGCCCCACCCATGGTGATCACAGCTCCGCACACGGGCCCGCTGCGGTGCCCCCGGTGCAGCTCGGCGGCCGTTCCGGGCGGACGATTCTGCTACCACTGCGGCTTGGAGTTCACCTCGGTCGAGAGTCCCGCGGTAGATGCTTCCGAGCGCCGGGTCGTCACCGTTCTGTTCGGTGATCTGTCCGACTTCACCGCCTGGGCGGAGGATCGCGATCCGGAACGCGTCGGGGAGATGACCGATCGGGTCCTCGCCGCCCTCGCCCACGAGATCGACGAGGTCGGCGGCCGCGTCGACAACCTTACCGGCGACGGCATCATGGCCGTCTTCGGGGCCCCCACCGCCCATGAGGATGACCCTGAACGTGCCGTTCGGGCCGCCGCCGCGATGCAGGAGACCGTTCGTCGGCTGGTGCTCACCTCCACGGGGGGTGACGATGACGGCCGGCTCGGCCTGCGGGTGGGCGTCAACACCGGCGAGGTCCTCGCGGGGGTGCAGGCCGCACTCTCTTACACCGTGATCGGCGATACCGTGAACACCGCAGCCCGGTTGTCGGCCGCGGCCACGATCGGCACCGTCTACGCCGGCCGGGAGACCGCGCTCTCCACCCGGTCCGTGGCCACCTGGCGAGAGCTGCCCGACCTGGTCCTCAAGGGCAAGCGGGAGCCCGTCCCAGCCTATGAGCTGGTGAGCCTGCGCCCGTCGAACGTCGCCCGCCCCGGACTCGCCGACGACGCCATGTTCCTCGGCCGGGACGCCGAGCTCGCCTCGCTGACCGATCTGTTCGACCTGGTCGTCACCAACCGGTCACCCGAGGTGGCGCTGATCGCCGGGGAGGCCGGGATCGGCAAGACCCGGTTGGCCGTCGAACTCGCCTGTCGGGCGGAGCGGACCCCCGGCACGACGGTGCTCTGGGGACGGACGGTCCGGCACGGTGACGGCCACGGGCTGGCGCCCCTGGTCGACGTCGTTCGCAACGCGTGCGGGGTGACCGACGGCGACTCCCTCGACCGGGTGGCCGACCGCGTCCGGCGAACTGTGGCGGGGCTGGCGCATCCGCACAGCGGTGCCCGGCTGCCACCCGGCATCGCCGACCGACTGCTGCTGCTGCTCGGCGTTCCGCTCGACCGGCGGTCCGCCGTCGCCACCGCGGCGGCTCCGGGGGATCCGGCGGCCCGGGCCTCGCACATCGCGGAGGCCGAACAGCGGTCCGTCGACGCGACGGTGGACGCGGTCGCCCTGCTCCTCGGCGCGCTCGCGTCCTCCGGGCCCATCCTGGTCATGATCGACGATCTGGAATGGGCGACCAGCCAGCTCAGCGACGCGATGAGCCGGCTGGCCTCGGCGTTGTCCGGACCGGTTCTGCTTGTGCTGCTGGACCGGACGGGTCCACGGCTCGCCGAGCTGCCCCACATCCATCGCATCGCCCTGCAGCCGCTGAGCCTCGAGGCCTCCAGCCGCCTGTTGCAGGATCATCTCGGCGGGGTGCAGCTGGAGCCCCGCGGCCGGGCCGATCTGCTCTCCCGGGTGCATGGCAACCCCTTCTTCCTGGTGGAGCTGCTCAACCTGCTGATCGACCGCGGAATGCTGCACCAGTCGGCCGAGACAACCAATGGGGAGTGGCCGGGTTGGGTCCTCGAGGGCTCCCTGACGGAGGCGACTCTTCCCGCCGGGGTGCAGTCGGTGCTGGCCGCCCGCATCGACGATCTCGACCCGGTGGCCAAGGCGGTGCTGCGCGCGGCGGCGGTGCTCGGCCCGCGGTTTCCAGCCGAGGCGCTGCCGGTGGTCGACGAACGGCCCGCCGAGGAGGTCACCCGCGCGCTGCGGGTACTGACCGAGCGCCAGCTCGCCCGGCCGCCCCGGGCGACGGAGACGAGGTGGCGGTTCGTCCATCCCATGGCCCGCGACGCCGCCTACGCCGGGCTGCCCAAGGTCGAGCGGGCCCGCCGGCACGCCACGGCGGCGCGCTGGGGGGTGACGGCGATGGTCGGCAGCTCGCGGGCCGTCTCCACCTTTGTCGCGAACCACGCCCTGCGGGCCTATGACCTGGCCGCATCGATGAACCTTCCCGCCACCGATCCGGCCTGGTCGTCCCGGATGTCCGGGTTCCACGCACATGTCCGGCTGGCGCGCGAGGCGCTGGCCCGAGACGATCATCGGGCCGCCGCCGACCTGCTGGCCAACGCGCGCCGTCTGGGCCGCGGCATCATCGACCCGGATGAGGACAATGCCGCCCGCGTGCTGCACGCTGAGGCCCTGGTCGCGCTGCGCCAACTCGACGAGGCCGAACGCACGCTACGCCCCACGCTACGGGCCAACGCACCCGCCCGACGGGCCGCCGCCTTCTCCGTGCTCGGCGAGCTGCGCCAGAAGCAGGGACGCGCCGAAGAGGCGGCGCAGTGCCTGCTCACCGCCCTGGAATCGGCGCAACAGGCCGGTGACGACCACGCGGAGGCCGCCGCGTTGCGCCGGCTGGGCATGCTCGAATACAACGCTGGCCGCATCGACGCGGCGGAGGAGCGATACCGCGAGGCCCTCGCGATCGCCCGCCAGGTCGACGACCCCCGCGGGGTCGGTTGGGCGTTGCAGCACCTGGCCTGGAGCGCCACCACCCGGGGGGACTACCCCCGCGCCGAGCGGACGCTGCGCGAGGCGTCCGCGGTGTTCGACCGGCTCGAGGACACCGGCGGCCTCGGCTGGTGCCGGGGCACGGAGGCGCTGGTGCTGCTGCTGTCCGGGCAGCTCACCCGGGCCCGCGAACTCACCCGCGAACTGATCGAGCTGGCCAGTTCCGTGGGCGAGCAGTGGGGGATGGCCGTCTGCCTCACCATCGACGCGATAGCGGCCGCCGAGCTGGGCGACATCGCCACCGCCGAGGCCCACGCGGAGCGGGCCGCTGAGCTGTTCGCCAGCATCGGCGACGCGTGGGGAACGATGCTGACCCTGGTCGCCCGTGGGCTGGCGGCCCGTGGCACCGGCGAACCGGCCCGCGGGGCAGAGTACCTGGAACAGGCGTGTGCCGAGGCGGCCGCCCGCGGGCACGTCGTCGTCGGCGCGCTGGCCCGGGTGCTGCTCGGGCTGACCTGGCTCGACGCCGGCGAAGTGGACAAGGCCGGGCAGGCCGCCGAGATCGCGCAGGCGGACCTCGCGCAGCTGGAGTTGCGCCCGCATGCCCAGCTCGGGGCGAAGGTACTGGTCGCGCAGATCGCCCGGGCTCGCGGGCGGCTCGATGAGGCGACCGAGCTGTTGCGGGAGGCATTGTCGGCAAGCGAACCGGCAACCCTGATGTTCCCCCGCCGGCAGGCATACGCCCATCTCGCCGGCATCCTGTTGGATGCCGGGCAGCCCGCCCAGGCTCTCATCGTGGCCCGGCGCGCGGTCAACGTGGGTGCCGAGGACGTACGCGCCCAGGTGCTCGGTTACCGCGCGCTCGGCACCGCGTTGGTGGCCAACGGCGATCTGGAAGGCGGTCGTGCCGCCTATCTGCGGGCCCTGGCGGCCGCGACCGCCACGGGGGCTGTCAGCGAGGCGCCGCAGACCCGCCGGCTGCTGGGGAACTTGCCGGTCAGCGGGGCCGCCGACGCCGCCGGCGGCGCGACCACCACCCCCGCGGGCGTGGCCGGGACGACCGGATAACCCGCTGGAGCGGTCACCTCCCGTGGCCAGGCCTTGCGCGCGTCGACCGGCGCTCGAGGCCCCGGCGGGACCCCGAGCTTTTCGCCGGTCGCCGGTCGCCGGCCTCAGCGTGCGCGGCGGGACAGGCGTTCGCGATCGAGCAGCACGACCGCGCGGGAGTCCAGGCGCAGCCAGCCCCGGGTGGCGAAGTCGGCGAGCGCCTTGTTCACCGTCTCCCGGGATGCGCCCACCAGTTGGGCCAGTTCCTCCTGCGTGAGTCCGTGCTCGACACGGACACCGGCGGCCTCATTGCCGGGCTGTGCCGGCTCTCCGAAGCGTTCCGCCAAGTCGAGGAGGGCTTTCGCCACTCGCCCCGGCACATCCGTGAACACCATGTCAGCAACGTTGTCATTGGTACGCCGCAACCGGCGGGCCAGCACTCGTAGGAGCATCGCGCCCGCCTCCGGGCGTGATCGCAGCCAGGGACGCAACGCGGTATGTTCCAGCGACAGCAGCGATGCATCCGTGACTGCCGTAGCGGTAGCCGTGCGGGGGCCGGGGTCGAACAACGACAGCTCTCCGAACAGGTCTCCGGGACCCATCACGGACAGCAGGTTCTCCCGGCCGTCGGCCGACTGACGTCCTATCTTCACCTTTCCGGACAGGACGACGAAGACCCGGTCCCCGACATCTCCTTCACGGAACAGCACGTCCCCACGGGTGACCTCCTGCCGATCAAGATGGTCAGAGAGGGCCATTCGGTCCTGCTCGGACAGCCCTACGAACAGTGGTACGCGGGCAAGCAGATCCTCCACGGTCCTGAGCATGCCAGGACTATCGGCAGAGAGCACGGCCAGGGACCCCCAGATGGCTCCGACAGGCCGATCGACAGGACCCGACAGGCCCGATCGGCCCGGCCTAGCCCCGCGCGGTCAGGCGGCTCGATGCTTGCCCGGCGGCGGTCGGCGCAGACGCCGCCGGTAGCGCTCCAACGCGGCGGGGAGGCCCTGATTGACGAAGGTGCTGACCTCGTCCGGCCGGGCGTTGTCGAGGAAGCCCTCGAGGCCCTTACCGGTGTCGGCGGCATTCAACGGACGTTCCACCCGTTCCATCGCCAGCAGAAGGCCGAGAAGCAGCAGGGGAAAGGTGACCGCGGCAATGACAAACATGACCTCTCCATGGTGGCCGACCGGCGACCATCACATGCGACCGGGGGTGGGTGTGTCGCGCATCGGCCACCTGGCCGGAGCCCGTTCGGACCACCCGGCAGCGGTGCCGGACGGGCGGATCGACCGGCAGATACGCTGCCAGACATGCCCGCAACCGTCGACGCCGCGGCGGAGACCCCGCTCGCGAAGACCCGGCGGGCTCGCCGGATAGTGCGTCTGCTGGGCAATATCCATCCCGACGCCCACATCGCGTTACACTTCGACAACGCTCTCGAACTGCTGGTCGCCACCGTCTTGTCGGCCCAGTGCACGGACAAGAAGGTCAACGAGGTCACTCCTGGAGTGTTCGCCCGTTATCGGACCGCAGCCGACTATGCGGGCGCGGACCGCGCCGAACTCGAGGACATGCTGCGACAGACCGGGTTCTTCCGCGCCAAGGCGAACTCGCTGATCGGCATCGGCGCGGCCCTGACCGAACGCTTCGACGGTGAGGTTCCACGGTCGCTGGCGGCCCTGATGACCTTGCCGGGCGTCGGTCGCAAGACGGCGAACGTCGTGCTGGGGCATGCGTTCGACCTGCCCGGAATCACCGTCGACACTCACGTCGGGCGGCTGTCCCGCCGCTTTGGGCTGACCACTCAGACCGACCCCGTCAAGGTCGAGTCGGACCTGGCGGCGCTCATCGAACAGCGGGACTGGACCATCGCCTCCGATCGCATGATCTTTCATGGGCGACGGATCTGTCACTCGCGCCGCCCGGCCTGCGGCGCCTGCGGGCTGGCCCGACTGTGCCCGTCCTTCGGGCTCGGCCCCACTGAGCCTACCGAGGCGGCCCGGCTGGTCCGGGGAACACGCAACGACGTCGAAACCCTGCGATGAACGAGATGCCAGCCAACGCCGACGGCGCCTTCGACGCCGACGGGGCCACCATCCCCCCGCCCCCGGCCTGGCTGCGCACTCTGGCGGAGAAGGCCGGGCAAGCCCTCGTGACCAGCCGGACCCATCCGGGTCATGCGGGCGCGGATGCTCGACCGGCCGCCGTACTCATCCTGTTCGGCGATGATGGCCCGGAGGGGCCGGACATCCTCCTGCTCGAACGGGCGGCCGAGCTGCGCAGCCATGCCAACCAGCCCGCGTTCCCCGGTGGCGCCACCGACGCGACGGACGAGTCGCGGGTGCACACGGCGCTGCGCGAAGCCGAGGAAGAGGTAGGGCTCGATCCCGCGGGGGTCGAGGTGCTCACCGTCGCCTCCCCGCTCTACCTGCACGCCAGTCGTTATCTCGTGACCCCGGTGATCGGCTGGTGGCGTATTCCGTGCGCAGTCGTGCCCGTCGATCCCGCCGAGACCTCGTCGGTCGCCCGGGTACCACTCGCGGAGCTGGCCGACCCGGCCAACCGGGTCATACTGCGCCACCGCACCGGCCTCGCCGGACCCGCCTTTCGGGTCCGCAGCATGCTGGTGTGGGGCTTCACCGCGGGCATCCTCGATGTTCTTCTCCGTCTCGGCGGGTGGGAACAGCCGTGGGACGACACCGAGCTCATCGACTACCCAGTCGCGCGGGCCACGACCAGCGGGACCCCGGTCATGCCCGCGCAGACGTCCCGCCCGCCGGCACCGTCCCCTGCACCGCTACAGTCCGGTCCACTGGACAAGTCCCCGCCACTGGACAAGTCCAGCCCGCCGACGGCACCGGCATCGCCCTGCGACGAGAGGCACAGCTGATGACCAGCACCGCGGACCGTGACCATGCGGGACCGCGACCGTCCATCCACTCCCCCCGGCAGGGGCGGTCACGACGGCCGGGTGGTATCCAGCGCCCGCCCGCTCGGGTGGCCTGGATGGACCGGGCGGGCTGGACCGGACGGACACCCCGGCTGGGCCGGCTCACGGTAGCCCTCGGGCTGGCGCTCGGTCTGTTCCTGGGCGCCGCGGGCTGCGGCGGCTCGGGCAAGGACGGCGCGTCGACGGGGCCCTCCCTCACTCCCACCGAGGGAGCGGGCGGCCTGCAGATCTTCGCCGTCACGGGCCTGCCGAACCTGCACTTCTCCGCGATGGAACTGGTGGCCAGGCCGGGGCGGATCCGCGTCGACTTCTCGGTCACGCCGCAGTCCCCGCCGCACAACTTCGTCATTCCGCGGATTCCCGAGGCACACACGCGCATCGTCTCCGCGGGAGAGCCACAGAGCATCACCTTCTCCGTGACGGAACCGGGTAGCTACCCGGTGGTCTGCACTCTGCATCCCAACATGACAGCCACACTGAAGATCTCCTGAGCCGAACCGACGCCCGTCGTGCTCAACGTCCTGGACATCGTTCTTCTCCTGCTCGCCGTGCTCTTCGCGATCTCCGGGTACCGGCAGGGCTTCCTGGTGGGCGCGCTGTCGTTCGTCGGCTTCCTCGGCGGCGGTGTGCTCGGTGCCAAGGTCGCGAAGCCCTTCGCCGAACTGATCGGTCAGGAGAGCCACGGCGCCATGGTCGGTCTCCTGACCGTGCTCGGTCTCGCCCTGGTCGGGCAGGTCGCGGGCACCGCGGTCGGGGTCGCCATCCGGAACCGGGTGACCTGGCGCCCCGGCAGGGCCGTCGATGCCGCCGCGGGTGCGGTGCTCTCCGGCTTATCGGTGGTTCTTGTCGCCTGGCTGCTGGCGACGGCCGTCGATCGGTCGCCCTTCGAGTCCCTCGCTCGCTCTGTCCGGGAATCGCGGATCCTCGCCACCGTGGACGCCGGGATGCCCAACGAGGTCCGCAGTGCATTCGCCGACCTGCGCCAACTGGCTGACAACAACGGCTTCCCCGAGGTCTTCGCCGGGCTCGGCGGCGGGCGCATCGTCGCCGCCGATCCGCCCGATCCCGCTTCCACCCAGACTGCCGGGGTCCGCAACGCGGCGGCGAGCATCGTGAAGATCCGTGGCGTCGCCAGGTCCTGCGACAAACGGGTCGAGGGATCCGGGTTCGTCATCGCCCCGCAACGCGTCATGACCAACGCGCACGTCGTAGCCGGGGTGCACCGTCCGATGATCGTGCTGGCCTCGCGCACCCTGCCGGCCGAGGTCGTCCTGTTCGACCCCGACCGGGACGTCGCCGTGCTCCGCGTGCCGGACCTGCAACGGCCGCCGCTGCGGTTCCGGATAAACCCACCGGCCGCGGCCGAAGATGCCGCAGTGATTGCCGGTTATCCCCAGGACGGGCCCTACACCACTGTGGCGGCGCGCGTCCGCAACCATCAGACCGCCCAGGCCCCGGACATCTACTCGCACGGCCTCGTCCTGCGCGACATCTACGCGGTCCGCGGACGGGTGCTGCCGGGAAACTCCGGTGGACCCCTGTTGTCCGAAAGCGGGGACGTCCTGGGTGTCGTGTTCGCCGCGGCCGTCAACGACAGCGGCACCGGTTACGTCCTGAGCGCCGCCGAAGTGGCCAGGCCTGCCGCCGCCGGGGTGATCGCCACGGCGGAGGTGAGCACGCAGGGGTGCAACTGACCGCCGGTACTCCCGCACCGACGGCCGGGCGACGCTCAGGGACGAAGCCAGCCGAGCAGTTCGGCGTTGACGAGGTCGGGGGCCTCCTCATGCGGGAAGTGCCCGATCTCACCGAGCAGGCGCCAGGTGTAGGGACCGCTGACGTAGCGCCCGGCGCCCTGGGCGGTGGACGGCAGGAAACAACGGTCCATTTCCCCGTGTATCTGCAGGGTCTCCATCCGCAGCGACCGACGGAGGACACTACCGAAACGCGCCCCATCGGGCCGGAACAACGACCGGAAGATCCACCGGTGGTACTCCAGGGAGCTGTGCGCCACCCCGGGAATGCGCATTGCCGATCGATATCGCCGCTCGGCCTCGGCATCCGGATACCCCGGTCCTCCCCAGCCGCGTAGCAGCGTTGCGACGTGGGCGGCGTCCTCGGCCACCAGGACCCGTTCGGGCCGCCATGGCAGCTGAAAACCGAGCATGTACCGGCTGGCGGCACCCTGACCACGGGGATCCGCCGCGATCTGGTGCCGCAGCCGCAGCGGATGAGGCATGGCCAGGATCGCGAGCCGACGCACCACCATCGGGTGACGAACCGCGGTGGTCCAGCCAAGCAGCCCACCCCAGTCGTGGCCCACGACCGCGGCGTCCGGTTCCCCCAATGCCCTGACCAGACCGGCCACGTCATCGGAGAGAGTGAAGGCGTCATAGCCCCGAGGCGGCTTGTCACTCGCTCCATAGCCGCGCAGGTCCGGCGCGACGACGCGGTAGCCCGCCGCCGCCAGCGCGGTGAGTTGGTGACGCCAGGCCCACCAGAACTGCGGGAAGCCGTGCAGCAGCAGGACGAGCGGGCCACTCCCCAACTCCGCCACGTGCAGCCGGGTACCGTTGGCAGACACGTCACGGTGCCGCCACGGCCCGTCGACCAGGACGGTGGCGGGCTCGGGAACGGTGTCCTCCATCGCCTGCCAGGATGGCAGACCAGCCATCGGCCCCGGACCGGCGGTGCTCGTGACGGGCCGGTCGTGGGGTCCGCAGTCGGCCCTCGAACGTCCGCCGCCGGCTCCATCGCCAGACCCTCTGCCGACCGCCGGCAGGCTTGGGTACCGGCGGACACCGCGCACCCAGCGCGGGGGTGTCAGTGCCCGCGCTGGCCCGGGTGGGCGGCCGCATCCGCCGACCCGACCGCGTCTCCCGGTCCGACCGGGCCCGCCGACCCGACTGGGGCGGTCGTGGGATTACGTAGCCAGGTGATGTCGTCGCGCACGGTCTGGATGGTCCGCTCGGGCGGGGAGAGCTTGCGGAACCGCGCCATCGCGAACAGGGCCAGCAGCCCCGCAACGACGAGGTAGAGACCGGCCGTCAGCAGATAGGACCAGAAACGCTCGATGCCGGCCCAGGTGAACAGCTCCCCCAGAAAGATCGTGACGGCGATCAGAGCGCAGAACCCGAGGCCGGCCGCCACCGCCAGAAAACCGATTCCGAGCACAGCTGACACCGCCTGCTGGGCGAGCTCGGCCTTGGCCAGGTTGATCTCCTGACGAATCAGCAACGAGACATCGCGAGTGGCCAGGGCCACCAGCTCACCCAGCGTCGGCTCACGGCCGTCCCGAGCCTTCCCGGCTGCGATCGACACTTCTGGTCCTCCCTCTGGCGGCGACCCGCCCGTGCTGGACGGCGGGACAGTTCGCGCTACCACCCTGATCCGACCTGCGCCCTGATCCGACAGGGTCCGAACCGGCGGTGGACCGGGAAGCCCCACCGGAGGCCATCCGCCCTGGGCCCCTCCGGCCCATACCGTCAACACCCTCCCGGCCGACCGTCCCCCGTCGTGACGCGGTCCGCCGCCCCGGTCCCTCTACGCAGTCTCCCCCGCGCGGAGCCGCCCGGAGGCCCAACGACGCGGCTCAGACCTGTGACTCCTCCTACGGGTCTCACCGTCTTCCCGCTTGGCCCGCACGGCCCGGGCGGTCCGACCCCGCGTGGCCCAGCCCGCATGGCACGAACGGGTAGCGTGCGAGCTGTGAGTCTCCGCCCGTCTGGAACAGTCCTCGCCGCCGATCCACTCGCCCGTGTTGCCGCTCTGCCCGGAGTGCGCGAAGCGGCGGACAGCGCCCGATCCGCGGTGGACACGCTCCTGCGCCACCGCGTTCTGCGCCGCCAGAGCGCCGAGGTGACCGCGGAGGCATCGTTGCGGGCCGCCCGCGCCTGCGCCGCCCTCGAGGGATACGAGATCAGCCTGGACGAACTGCGGGCGCACCTGGCCCGATCCGGGCCCGAAGGTGTGCTCCCCGGTCTGGAGAAGACGGACGCGTCGGAGGCCGGAGCGGTCACCGACCGCGGTACGCGGAACGACGCCGCCATGGCCGGATCCGGCCATCCGTTCCCTGTCGTCCTCGGCACGGTTCGGCTCTACGCCGAGCTGGGCATCCTGGTTCCGGCCTGGGAGCAGGCACCGCGACAGGCCCTGGCCCGCATGCACGTGTTGCTGGGCCGGGGTTTCGTCCCGGACGACGAGCTCGGTCGTCCGCGGGCCGATGCCGGCACCCGGGAGATCCTCGACCCGTTGCGGTTGGGCCCGCCTCCCCACTCGGTGGAGACCTCGGTCCGGCTGGATGGCCTGACCGGACTCCTCGTCGCGCCCACGAGCGCGCCGGCGATCGTGGTGGCCGCCGTGGTGCACGGGGAACTGCTGGCCCTGCGACCGTTCGGCGCCCTCGACGGGGTCATCGCCCGGGCCGCCGCCCGCCTGGTCCTGATCGGCCGGGGCCTCGATCCCAAGGCGCTCACGGCGACCGACGTGGGGCATCTCGAGCTGGGACAGAACCCGGCGAGCATCCTGCGGGTGGACCGCACCGGGGACGTCATCGCCGGGGACGTCATCGCCGGGTACCGCGAGGCCGCCGCAGCCTATGTCGGTGGCGGCGCCGACGGCGTGGCCATCTGGGTACGGCACTGCGCGAAGGCCCTGGAACTCGCCGCACGGGAGTCCCTCGCCGTCTGCGAGGCGCTCGCCCGGACCTGATCCACACTTACGGCGCGATTGACGCACCTGACGGATCCGCTGCACGGATGGACCACAACGAACCTGCCCGTATGAACCACTCGGTACGGACCCCTGCGTGGGCCGCCGCCCCTCCTGCCACGTAGGCGGCAGCCACGCGTTCCCGGCCTGCGGTCTCGGCAGGGTCTCGGCCGGTCGAAACCTCCATCAGAACATCTTCAGGCCCTGTGGAGGGCGGTCATCCACAGGGCCTGTCGCGGCGCATGGTGAGACCACGTCTTCCCCGACCCCGATGGGAACGAGGCCGCCGTGTCCCCTGCGCCGCCCCTGCTGACCGCCGCGGAGAACCACGGTCCGGTCGTACGCCCGCTCATCGTCACCGCCATTCCGGACCTGCTTGACGATCTGTTGCGGCTTGCGGCGGCCGCCGGTGTATCGATGACGGTCGCCGCCGAGATGAGCGCGGTGCGCCGCAACTGGACGTCAGCCCCATGATCATCGTCGGAATGGACGAGATCGAGCCGTGCATCGCGGCCGCGCTGCCCGATCGACGGCATGTCGTCCTGGTCGGAGGACACGTCGACGACGGCCGGGTGTGGGACGCCTCCGTGCGCATTGGCGCCGATCACGTGGTCTTCCTTCCCGAAGCCGAGCCCTGGCTCGTCGACCTCCTCAGCGATCTCGACGGGCTCGATCGGCATCATTCGGTGACGCTGGGCATCATCGGCTGCCGCGGCGGGACGGGAGCCTCCACCTTGGCCGTCTCGCTAGCCCTGGCCGGGCTGAGGCACGACCTGCGCACGATGCTGATCGACGCGGATCCGCACGGTGGTGGGCTCGCCCCCGCCTTCGCCCGCCTCGTGCCGTCCATGTCCGGTGCCTTCCCTGGCGGGGAGACCTCCAGCCTGGCGTCGCTGTTTCCCGCGCGCCACGACCAGCACGACCAGATGGACGGGAACGGCCCGGTCGGGCCGATCGCCTGGTCCGGCCTGCTGCCCCGCCGGGGTGACCTCTCCGTGGTGTCCTGAGATCCCGCTGTCAGCCCAGCCGTTCCCCCGGCGACGATGGCCACCCTGCTCGCGACCGCTCGTTGCACGTCCGACCTGGTGATCCTAGATCTCCCCGGCCGAGGGAATCCGGCGGCCACCGCAACCGACGCGGGCACCACCGTGGCCCTGCGGACCTGCCAGACGGTGCTGATCGTCACGCCCGCGGACCTGCCGTCGATCGTGGCGGCCGAACGTGTCTGCTCGGCTGCCATCCGCCAGGCTGCCGATGTGCGCGCCGTCGTCCGGCTGCACCCATCCGACCGCCTCACCCCGGAGGCGATCGCCACGATGCTCGGCGTGCCACTGGCCGGGGTGATCAGCAGCCGACGGCACCGTCCGGTTCCCACTCGCGACCGCTACGGCGGCTCAGCCAGCGGGAACACCATCGATCGCCTCAGCGAGGAACTGCTGACCCGCCTCGGCGTTCTCGGGCCACGGGTGTGGCCCGATCCGGAGGCCTGGTCATGACCGGGCTCGGCGAGCGACGCAGGTCCCCATTCCCCGCCACAGGTCACGCGGCCGCACCGGCTGCCCGAGCGGCCGCGAGGCCCGCGGTCTCCACACGATCTTCACCGCCGTTCGCAATCCCGCCGGAACCGCTCGAACCACCGGAACCACCGGAACCACCGGAACCGACGACCGTACCCGCGGAGCCGCTCGGAGCCGGCCCGCTGGATCCCCTCCTCGCTGATCCACACGTCACCGATGTCCTGGTCAACGGGCCCGGCGAGGTCTGGGTGGAACGCCGGGGCCGGCTCATCCGTACCTCGGTCGCTTTCGCGGACGAGGAAGCGGTGCGGCGCCTGGCCGTTCGTCTCGCCGCGACGGCCGGGCGGCGCCTGGACGCCGCGATGCCCTTCGCCGACGTGCAACTGCGCGACGGAACCCGGTTGCACGCGGTTCTGGCACCGATTGCGGTGCAGGGTACGTGCCTGTCGCTGCGACGGACCCGGCGTCGCCCCTTCACCTTCGACGAACTCGTGCTCGCCGGAACAATGAGCCCGGCCGTGGCGGCCGTGCTGCACGCAGTCCTGAGCGCCCGACTTGCGATCGTGGTGACCGGGGGAACCGGCTCGGGCAAGAGCACGCTGCTTGCCGCGCTACTGGGAGCGGTGCGCCCCGACGAACGGATCGTGCTAGGGT